>JAZUSI010000115.1:0-2037 GCA_045606665.1 Christensenellaceae bacterium | reverse complement strand
CTCTCCCAGCTGAGCTATGCTCCCATAACCTCGCCATTGCTGATATAATATAACAAATTTAGAATTAAAATGCAAGTGTTTTTAAGGGGTATTTTAAATTTTTTTAAAATTTTTTTTATATTTAATTTTTTTAATGTTTTTATGGTAGATTTTTGCTATCATTTATAAAATATTTAAGCATTATTTGGTAATTACTTTGCTTAAAAAGTTTTTTGTGTTATAATCATTGTATTAAAAGAGACTTTCTATATTATATGTATTAATTTTAGATTTAGTTAAAAATTTTTTGTTTGGTGAAAAATGTACTTAATTGGTGTCGATATTGGTGGAATGAGTGTTAAAGTCGGTCTTGTTGACGAAAAAGGAAATATCCTTTTTAAATCAGTGGAAAAAACTGCTTTAACCCCAGAACAAGTAATTGACAATTTAATAAAACAAATTGAAACTTTACTATTAAAAGCCAATTTGTCTCTTAAAGAAATTAAAGGCATTGGCATAGGTTGTCCAGGTGCGATAAATGGAACAACGGGTGTCGTTGACCTATTAGTTAATCTAAATTGGAACAAGGTGCCAATCGTAAAGCTACTAAAAAATAAACTTGACACAACTATAAGGATTTCAAACGATGCAAACGTTGCAGTTCTTGCTGAAGCATTGTATGGCTCGGCAAAAGATTATAATTCGGTTGTAATGTTTACGCTTGGCACAGGTGTTGGCAGTGGTATTGTAATTAATAAAAAGCTATATGAAGGGAATTGCTCAAAAGGTGCAGAAATTGGGCATACAACGCTTGTTTTGGGCGGTAAAGATTGTCCTTGTGGGAGAAAGGGTTGTGTGGAACAATACGTATCGGCAACAGCACTTATAAGCCAAACAAAAGATGCTATGCTTTTTGATAAAAATTCTCTTATGTGGGAATACGTTGATTATAAAATTGACAACGTTAACGGAAAAACTGCCTTTGAATGTGCTAAACAAGGCGATAAAACCGCATTAAAAATTGTTGATACTTACGTTTGCTATTTAGCTGAAAGTATGCTTAACGTATTTAACACCTTTAGACCAGAAGCCTTTATAATTGGTGGTGGCATAAGCGCACAAGGCGATTATCTTTTAAATAAAGTTGTTGAATATTGTGAAAAATTTTATTATGGTTATAAATGCGCACCAAAAACAAAGGTTTTAATTGCATCACTTGGAAACGATGCTGGTATTATTGGTGCATCGGCTTTGGTTAGAGATTGAAAATGAAATTATAGCAATAATATTTGCTTAAATTATATAATTAACGAGGTAAATTATGTTAAAAAAGAGATACGAATTGAAAAATAGTAGAACAGGAGAAGCCGTTCCAGAATTTAAGACAATCGTTGACGTTACGTTGACAGATACAGAAATTTCATTTGAATTTGACTGCAAAAATTCAAAATTCTATTCTGCATATGACACCTATAATAGTGACCTTTGGGAAGGCGACGTTTGTGAAGCATTTATTTGCACTGACGGCACGAAAAGATTTTATTATGAAATTGAAGTTGCTCCAAATAATGCAGTTTTCTTAAAATATATAGAAAATCGTGGTGCTGGCGATATAATTGAAAACGAAATTAAAGAAAATTTCGTTAAGTCAGAAGTTCAATTAAACGGCAACGATTATAAGCTTAAATTTTCAATTCCATTAGATAAAATGGGATATACAAAGGAAAAGGGTATCTTATATAATATTTTCCGTATAGAAACAGAAGGTGGTATTCCAGACAAGAATTTACTTGCTATGAATCCAACCATGTGTGACACCTTTCATAACAACGATTTCTTCTTAGAATTAAAGTAAAAATAATAAATATCCCCACGTTTGACGTGGGGATATTTATTATTTTTTCTGATATTCACTTAATCCTAATAAATAATCTGCACTAACATCAAGTACTTCTGCCAATTTCTCAAAATGTTCTAAAGTTGGAGTTCTAGAATCGCTTTCATACCAACTGATTGTTGTTTTTGATACACCAAGAAATTCGCCAAGTTGTTCTTGCG
>JAZUSI010000114.1:0-2766 GCA_045606665.1 Christensenellaceae bacterium | reverse complement strand
CGTAAATCAAAGAAGTTTTTACGCGAATGGTTTGCATATCGCCAGAGCTTACCTCGGTATCAACGCCAAGATTAACGTCACGAATGTTAAGTTTCACAACTTTATCTACTACGGGAATTTTAAAGTTCAAGCCTTCGTCCATAGTTTCTGCGTAGCGACCAAGTCTTAAAACTACGCCACGTTCACCAGTTTCAACAATGGTCCAAGAGCCGAGGAAAATACATAAAGCAATTAAGCATATTGTTGCTAAGCTCATAGCACCAAGTACATATTTTTTATCAATATAATTATTCATAAAATTCCTCCTACGATTTTGATAACATTATTTTATAGAATCAGAGTGATAGATATTGGCGTAAAGAAAGATTAGTCTTTGTCTTCATCTTCAAATATGAAGATTTCTTCTACGGATTTACCAAAAATTTTTGCTATATCCATTGCTAATTTCAAAGAAGGATTGTATTTACCGTTTTCTAAGTTGCCGATAGTTTCTCTGCGAACACCAACAAGTTCGGCAAGTTCAGCTTGTTGCATTTTGTGAAGTTTACGGAGTTCGTGTATTTTTGTAATAAGCTTTGGCATTTAGTAACCCTCTTTTTCATATTTTAAGAAGAAGTAACCATATAAGAAGTAACCTATGCCTAAAATTAATCTTGTAAGTATACTGGCATCAATTACTAAATTTTTAAATATAATAGTTGTCATAGAAATAACTAACAAAAACGACAAAAGATATAATAAAGCACTTTGTCCTGCACGACGAAGATTTTTATCACTTCTTTCGTCTTCAGGTTCTGATTTCATTAAGAGTGCGGTTAAAGCACCTGCAGAGCAAATGAGATTCATAACTGAACCTATAAGGTTTAAAGTTTCGTCAGTGATTACATAACAAGCAGCTGCAATTACAAAAGATACACCGAGCACAATTTGAGAATAACCATATTTTTGGTTAAGATTCAAAACAACTTTGCTCATATCAAAATCTCTCCTTTATGTTATATATTTCTAACATCTGCGAAAATAATATCACATAAAAATTTAATAGTCAACAAAAATGTGCGAAATATATAACGAAAATAAGTTTTGCTAAATAAAGTGGGAGGGGAATTATAAATTAATTCTACGGAGAAAAGCAATAATTGCTTAATATAAAAAACGCACCCCTGCGGGTGCGTTTTAAATTTTCTCGTTTCTTATTCTTCTAAGATTTTACTACAATACTTATTTAATTCTGGGCAATCATAAATAATAGTATCCCACACGATTTGTGGTGCTATACTATCATATTTCATGAGCGTAAATATCACGCTGATTTTGCATAAACTAAAATTCCATCCTTTTGTATTGCGTTGGCAATATAGTCATCAAGTTTTTTGTGACCTTCAGGGTCTATAACAATATCAACTTTTTGGTTTAAGACTCTTTGCATGTCAAGAAACAATCCACTCAATTGAAACATACCACGCAAATTGCCACGTTTGATGTAAAAATCATAGTCGCTGTTCTCGGTAGCTTCGTCACGAGCCTGTGAGCCAAAAAGATATACAGCTTCTAACCCATATTTTTGAGCAACGGGAATAACTTTTTCTTTTATTTCATTCAGTTTTCTGCACATCTAGCTCACCGCCTTTCTCGACTACATTATAGCATTTGGAAATATTTGTATGCAAATTTTTATTTCCCCTCACCCCTCAATAAACCACTTGCCGTCTTCGTCAAAAATAGCAACTTCTTTGCCACATATCCTGCAAGTATAGCGAGTTCCTATGCCGCCGCACTTAAGTGCTGCCGCTTTTCTAATGTTCAAGATTTTTACAAGCGAACATGGTGAAAAACCTTTCAAGATTAAACGTTTAATTATTTTTCAGATAATACTTGCAAAATTCGGAATATTGCGATATAATGGCGGTGTCGACTTGGAAATGCAGTAAAATAAACTACAGAAGGAAGGTAATTATTATAGCTAAGACAACTAGCAGTTGTTTTAATTTAGCAGTACCAAGTTTTACCAAACTCGACCCTGAAAAATTAAAAGGTTTAGTTTGTGGGGCACAAAATAATGAGCAAGCTGCCATTGATGAATTGTGCCGATTGTTCACGCCTCTTATTAACAGCGAGGCAAAACGTCAGACGGTTTTCAATACCTTTGGCGAAGATTCCGTCAATATTGCGTGGGTTATTTTTCTAAGCTTCATCAAACGTTACAATGGCAAGGATTACGCTCATCTACCGGGCTTGCTTCAATGCCACTTGCGTTACGAGCTGCTTCACCACATCGAAAGGGAAAGCAGCCTTTGGAACAATGAAGTCAATTCAGAAGAAGCTTTGGAAAACCAGTCCTATGATGCTATTGAGGAAAATTTCACCAATTTATCGGTAAAGGAAGCGTTAAAGGCTTTGCGACCAATGCAGTACAAAATTTTAGAGGAGTACTATGTACAGCAGAACAGCCACAGGAAGATAGCGAAGTGGTTTGGTTATAGCGAACGCCATATAAAACGCTTGAAGCTGGAAGCGTTGAAAAACATCAGAAAACATTTAGATGATTAGCAGTACCAAGCTCCGTTCTTAGGGACGGAGCTTTTAATATTTTATAGAGTTGTATGAATGTTTCACGTGAAACATTTACAAATGAGGGACATAGCTTTAAGTAAAAATTTAGTATTAAGTATAGGATAAGGTAGCAAAGCTTTCAGCTTTGCTTGATACAGGGCAAAGAAATAAAGGAGAGGAAGAAAATTTAATAAAAGAAGGAGAGGAAAAAAG
>JAZUSI010000113.1:0-14748 GCA_045606665.1 Christensenellaceae bacterium | reverse complement strand
TACCTTAGTTTTTGTTGTGTAGTTGCCGTCAGAAGCATTTTTTACACAATCTAACTTAAAGATATAGTTTGCAGTTGCAACGTCACCAATTCCATCTCCATCGACGTCATTAAAGAAGTCTTCAATTTTTGAAATGACCTTAGTTACAGCTTTAGCTTTAATTGTTTTTACAGTATTATCAGCATCATTAACGAATGCTGCGATAGAGTAATTTTCACCCTCAACTAAACTATCAATAGTTTGTTGATCTAAAGTTAAGCTACCTAAAGCTACAGGTTGAACGTCTTGAGCATTAACAACGAGTTGAGCATCTTCAGCAAAGTAATCTGCAGAGAAAGAAACTAATTCGTTATTAGCATTAGACTTATAAACCTTACCAGTTAATTTTTCAATATAATATTCATTGCTTGAATACTCAAGGTCAGCAGTACCAACGTATCTAGCATAAAGTTCATCGTTAACTTCAATGTCTGATAAAGAATACTCATCGTTAATTAACTTACGAGCAGATCTTACAACAGGTTGTTCAGCTTTAAGAAGAACAACTTCACCATCAACCACGTAGTAAGGAATAGCAGTTAACTCTTGTTTTGATTGTTCTAATAATGCATCGAGTTTTTCAGCATCAGTAGTCTTGTCAGCCGTAATATCAGCTTCGCTATAAACTATCATGCCCTCGTAAGCGCAAACCGTTGCACCTGCATCAAAAGAAACGTATTGAACGGCGTCTTTGTTTCCTAAGAAACAAGAGTTTTCATAACCGTTTTCGATTGCTGTGTCGATAGAAGTAACGGCATCATAGTTAGCAGCAGGGCCAACGAGCATACCGAACTTAAGAACTCTACCGTCAATGTTTAAGGATTCATAGAAAGACTTTTCAATTTCAGCCTTAAACGAAATAGCGTATTTTCCATCAAAGTTTTGAGAATCAGTGGTAGCGTCGATGACAGTAACATGTGCGCCAACGACTTTAATACTACTTTCTGCATCAGCTTTTACATTTGTTGACATTAAAGGAATTATAGCCATACAAACGCTGACTATAGCAATAACTGCCAAGAAATAAATAGTTTTTATCTTTTTACCGATTGTTTTCATATTCATTCCTCCTTTCCTTATTTGTTACCCGTGTTCACTTGAACATTAGGGTCAATTTTCCATTGTGCTACAAGTATAGTCGCACTGCCATCATAAGTAAACGTATATTTACCATCATTCAATGCCAACATTTCACCTGTTGTGTTATTTTTCCAACCATTGAAGATATATCCAAAGCAACTCAAAGCGCCAACTTCTACCGTATCACCGGCTTTGTAGTTCTTAAGTGGATTTAGAGAAATACCTTCAACTGGCTTACCTTTAAGTTCGCCAACGTCTAAGAATACGTCGCCATCCTTAATACCAGCAGGGTGTTTACCCCAAACGAGTTCGCCATCAACAACCATCCAGAAATCAGATGAGAATGTCTTGAGAACGTCTTTTACAGCTGCATCATTTTTCATTTCAGCAACACTGGTATATGATTGAACACCAATAGTTCTACCAACAACACTTGTTCTGCTAACGTCATTGCCATATTGAGCTAAATAAACGTTATTCATATGTTCTAAATAAAGTGATTCATCTTGAGCGAAATCGCTAACTGGAGGATATACACCTAATTTATCATTTTTGTATCTACTGTTATAAGTAGAAATATTTGTTTGTTGTTCTTGATAGCTACCAGCATTACCTAAGCCAGCCCAGAGTTGTTTTCTGTGCTCAGCTCTAACCTCATCAGAAACGTTTTCAGCGAATACTACTCTGTAACTTTCAGAACTCTTTTGATAAGTTGTTCCTGATAATGGTGCCTTTGAAATAACCAAACAGTTTTCAAACACAGGTTGATTAACTACATCTATTGCAGGGAATTGAAGGAATGAAGAATATAACGAATTATACCATCTACCTTTATTATTCTCAGCATAGGTGTTGGTTATATTTGCTTGTTCCAAATCAATATAAACGTTTGTAAACTTACCACCGATTGCATTATGGTTTGAAATTACTGCTGTACTGAAGTAACCTGAGCTAGCTTTCATTCTAGTTAAACTAATGTAAACGTTTTCCATAACAACTTCATTTGAGAAACTAGCAAAGAATGCAGAAGCGTGATCTAAAGCACAGTTAACGAAAGCAACGTTCTTAATTACTGCTCCAGAAAGGCCAGCAAAGAAACCATATGCAGTAGTTTGTGTAAAGTTCATCAAATAGTGACCATTACCATTGAACGTACCCATAAAGCCTTTTGCAAGGAATTTATTAGTTTGCCAAGTATGGTTTGGTAACATGTGGCTTGTAGAATCATTTGAGTCGGTAAAGTGTGCAGCTTTTACGTAATCAGAAAGATCAAGGTCTTTAGCAAGTTCAACGTAAACGTCTAACTCTGGACTTTCAATAGTTCTAACGAAAACGTCAAGGTCTGTTACTTCGTAAACGTATTGACCATAAACTCTCATAGTAACGTTGTATTCTTCGACGTCAGTACCAACTCTAACAACAGTGTTATAAGTGCTGTTGTTTGGCCCGGTTACGCCGAGAACGGCACCGCTTTCTTCAACTTTTAACGCTTGATCATCAACAAAAGCAGTTTTAATAACTTCTTCTTGATTACCATAAACAAATTCTTTTAATGTTTTTACTGCAAAACCATCGTTTTCATCTCTCAACGTACCTTGAACAGATGAGAAGTAATTTACTGTTTGATTGAAGTTTGCAACAGGTCTTATAGCATTAATAAACACTTGTTTAACAAAGTTTTGACCATTGTAGCTAAACTTAACAGTTGCAATAGTTTGACCGAAAGCGCTTGCGCTTAAATTTTTAGAATTTACATCAAACGCTACGTTAGCGTCTGCGATTTCAACAGTAAAGTCATTTGGATTAGAATTCATGTCAACGACAGTTGGCTCACCATCCACAGTAGCTTGAACTTTAGCTGTTGGAACGAATGAAATAGCAGTTGGTTGATCACTATTATTATCAAACGTCTTAGCATCTGTATAAATATCAATTTCATCAGTTAAACAGCCAGCGATAGAAAGAGTAACGTTATCGCTTACAACAACGTTGAAAGCAGAACCCAATACTTCTTTTCCTCTCCAAGTACCACTAATGGTAACTTGAGAAGAACCTTTCATTGCACCGGTTATTGTTGATGTTGCAGCATCAAATGCAGTAACTGCCGTATCTGAAACATCAATAGTTATTTGACCATCATTATAGATTTTTCCTCTATACATGATTGTTGGAGCGAAAGTGTAGTCTTGACCTACAACGATAGAGAATTTTCCATCATTTACTGGAGATACGATTTGTGGTAATTCTTCATCCCAAAAAACTTTTACTACACATTCTGCACTTACAGAGCCGTAAGTAGCAATAATTTTAGTGGTTCCTTCACTAATTGCTTCGATATTACCATTAGCATCAACAGTTGCAATGGTTGAATCCTCACTTCTCCAAGTTAAAGTTGCTTGACCGATGTCTGGCAAACTCTTTGGATTAAGCATACTAACGTCACCAACAATGCATTCTATTTGCTTTTTAGAAAGTTCAAACGTAGGAGCTGGTTTTTCTGGTGCAGGCTTGATGACAATTCCGCCATCTCCACCTGCATTACCTGAACCACTACAACCTATAGCAAAAACTAAAACAAAAGCCATCAAAATAGAACATGCACTTTGTAATATTTTTCTAAATTTTTTCATATTTACCTCTTTATTAGCTTACACCATTATCCTAGATTATAATGCTCTATAAGTATCAGCCAACATTTGAGTCTTACCTCTTGACATTTTATGAGAATCTAAGAACTCAATTGCGCGATTTCTATAATTAATCCATTCCTCATTGCTGTAAGGTTTGAATGCTTTATTTGAGTAGATATCTTGTACCATGTGAATGATTGACATACTGAATTGGTCAATTCTTTCCTTATAAACGTAATATTTATTAGGATCTTCTGAATCGAGAGTAATTTTAATATCTTCTAAAGCTTTATCAACAAAACCCATTTGATATTTAATAACAGGATATGGATAATCGTCTTCTGTCCAGAATTGGTTACCTTGGTGCCAATATGTACCGAGTTCTAACATATGTCTTTCATTAGCTAAATGATGATAATGTTGTTGTTCATAGAACAATTCTAACATTGTTTCAGCAGCTGGGCCATAATAAGCTTCACAGAAGTTTCTTATCAAATCTTCCATAGGTATGGTTGAATCCCAACTTAACTTAGTGAAGATATAGAAGTACATATCGTACCAGCTTTGTGAATATTCACCACCACCAAGTTCGTTAAACAAGTGTGATGTGTTTGCATTTGCCCACCATTGGAATCTTTCGTTAGAGAAACATGTTGGGATATCTGCAAAGTATGGCAAGTTGTTGTAATAGAACACGTGGTTCCAAACCCAAGCAGCAGGAGCGATATCAAGCCAAGCTTTTTGATCTTCAAAGAAATAATCGTTTGCCTTGTGTGTAATTGCATGACTTGGAGATTGTTGCGCAACGATTTGAATGATAAGGTCTTCATGCATTTCACAACCAGGACTTGGAACGTATTTACCAGCTTTTTCATCATAAACAGCTGGAGCTTGTACAGACGTACCATACGCCATGATTACCATTTTAAAGTTTGGTCTTCTATACGCTGCATTTACGTAATTACCATATTCGTCCTTTTCATCCATCCAAGCACGAATTCTTGAGATAAGTTGATTTGCAGTTCTGATTTCCAAACCTGCAGGTGAACCGTCTCTTTCAGTTGCCTCAACACATGCTTCGCATAAACAGTTACCACCGTTATCTTCTTGACCTAAGTACACGTAGTTTTTATAAGGGTGTGTTGCAACTGGATAACGTTGAAGGTCCTTTTTCATTTCTTCAAAGCCGAAGTCAACCATTCTTTGATAAGATTCTTCATCACCATGAGCCGTATGGCACATTTGATAACCAGATTGAGCATACCACTTTGCTTCAACACCTGGTTTACTCTTTGACCAAATGTTAAGAACGTTGTGCGCGTCAGAAGTCTGGTCACCTTCGTGTCCTAAACCATGGCTTTGGATACAGAGTTGGTTCAAGTTAATTTTTCCGTTGAAACGATATTGCAATCTGCTTAAATCCTTAATTGCGTCAGCACCTTGCACCATATCGTTAGACATTGCATAAATGTCAATATCAGTTGCACCAGATTTTTTAATAGGTCCATAAGAAGAGTATGTACTTTCATCAACGTCAGGAATGTCTGTTACGTTGAAATTTAAGCAAGGAAGATTTTTAACAGACGTATTCATTTGAATACAAGTTCTTGCATACATTTCATAATCAAAACAAATTCTAAAGAAATTGTAAACAGCGTGAACAATACCGTCGTTATAACCACCCAAAATAAAGATGTTTCTTCCTTTTGAGAAGATTTTTGTTCCGTTACCCTTTAAAGCAAGTTCTTCTTCTTCGCCAAAGACAATACCTGCCTTTTCTAAATAAGAAGTTTTGCCGAGAGAAATGTATCTTGCATTTTCATCAAAAGCAGGAACACTTGAATCTTGAATAAAGATAGGTTGTTGACCTAAGGCTCTTTTCAACAAAGTAGAGAATTCTTCTTTAGCCACGGCTTCTGCTGAAGTTTGTTGAGCAGAAATCATAACTTTATATTGGAATTCACCATTTCTTACAATGTAATCCTCTTCTGTAGGGTTACTAACGGCAGGAGCATCAAAAACGTGAACGCCTCTGGTGAATTCTGGCAAAGTTTCTTGATTAGTAGTTTGAGTTGAATCAGTTGTGCCATTTGAGCCGGTTGAACCACTTGATGAACAAGCAGAAGACAATAAAATTAACATTGTTAGGATACAAATAATTGAAAGTCTAAATACTTTTTTCATAATTATTTAACCTCCTCGTTTGTAACAATAACTGTAAAGGATTTTCTTGCGAAGTTACCGAGTTCATCGGCACAAGAAACACCAACTTGATAGGTACCTTCCTTAGCAAAAGAAACAACGTTTCCGTCAATTAAAGCTGCACAAGAAAGATGTCTATTTGTCCAAACTATTCTTGCAAAGATATTTTCTGGTAAAGAAGTATCATCGGTTACAGAATATTTTACTTCAAGTTTTTGGTTAGGTTTCAAATAAACCACGCAATTTTCAACGATATCACCTTCAAAAGTGATTTCTGGAGCAGTTAAGTCACCAACAGACATAAATCCTGGAGGGTTACTACGTTGGTTAAGACCACTCGTTGCGCTGTATGATACCTTATATTGACCCATTTCAATCAATTTAACTTGATATGATTTATAAGGGTCGCAAGTGCCATCAAGTACAGTTCCATCAAGCGCTGTCATAGGATTGCCACTTGGGTCTGTAATCTTGATAGAAACTTTTTCTTTAATGATAGGAGATAAAACGTCAACAAAGTTAGCAGGATTAATGGTTACAACAGATCCAGTCTTATAGTTACCTTGTGCGATAGTCATAAGAGCTGCAGGAAGAGTTCTAGCCACACCATCGTGAGAGAATTTGTGTCCGTTTAAATCCATAATACGAAGACCAGCAACACCAGAAATATCTTCAAGAACAATACTAAAGTAAGCTTTTGTTGTTGTGAAATCAAAGGTAAATGGAATACCTGCAGTAATACCACTTACTCTGAAGATTTGCGTTGAAAGGTTATAAGTAAAGCTCTTGTCAACGTCACCAGAGAAGACTTGGTTTACGTTGCGTGTTATTTCGTTATTGAGGTCTAAATAAACATTCTCACCAATTCTATAAAGTTTAACGTAAACTGTATTTTCTGGATTGTAAGGATCAGTAAACACGAGTTTTAACGTGTTATAGTTATCCATATCCTTTCTAACGTCATCATCATTTAAGATTCTGTAATAGAAAGAGAAGTTAGAGATATCGATAATGTTTATAAAATCTAAAGTATTACTTCCAGAAAGAACTTTTGACTTAACGTCTAATTTAGATGAGTCAAAAACTTGCTTTCCATTAACTGTTGGATAGTAAACTTCAGGATCAAACAAGGTTGCATCATAATTAACGTCATCAGGGTGACCAGTTGCGAAATCACCAACAAAATATTTATATTGTTGTAACTTAGCAGGTCTAGTAATATTTGTGTCAACGATTGTTGCAACGTCACTATAAACAACGCTATCACCATATGCATATTTAAGCACTGCCTTTTGAGTACCAGTGATCTTATTACTAAACACACTGTCTAACTTAGTGAAAACGCTATTTTCAATATTCGTTTCATCAACGTTTTCATCATAAGCAATGTAAACGTCTGCAACGTGATAAGGTTCTTCAGCACCAGTAATATAACTGTATGCGTAAATTTCATCAAAATCATACGTTGCATCTTGAATCAAATACTTTGGAAGCAATGGTTTAACAGGGAAAGTAATACTATCAGATGGTTCACTATTAACCTTATAAGATACAACTTCCTTAATTGCGTTATCAGAGTAAGCATATTCAACGGTGTATTCACCACTATATGCTATGTTAAATTCTTGATCTTTAGATAAGAATTCTTCAATTTCTTGTCCATTTTTAAGGTCAGCAACAACTACTGTTTCTCTATCAGAAGTAAGAGTTATCTTTACCTTACGATCTTCGATATTGTTTCTCGTATCAAACGTGAATTTTGGCAATACGTATGTTTGACCTGCATTAAGCGTACCAATCTTATCGCCATAACTAAACGAAACAGAAGGATTTACTTCGTCTTTAATGCCAAACACTTTGATTATTTTTTCAGTCTTGTTGCCATATGCATCTTCTGCAACGTAAACAACATAATAAGTATCTTCTGCATCTACTTTCATCTTGCCATTTACGATAGCAACTTCAGACCTATTCAATGCATCATAGTAATTACGATATGCATTAATTCTCAATTCACCCTTAAGGTTAACGTCAAAAGCTTCAGCTTCTGGAAGAATGAATTCTGTGCCAACGTCAACGAAAACGCCGTCACTTACCGTTGGTGTAAAATCAACGTTAAGAATAGGGTTTTTAGTATCTACGAACATTTGTGATGGATCGCCAGTTTGGTCAATTGCTCTCATTTCAAAAAGATCTGTTGCTTTTTGACCAGCAATTTCAAAAATATCTACTCTTGCAGCTTCTGGGAGTTGATAATCTGTAAATTCAATAGAAAGATATGCTTCACCGGTTGTAAATCCTCTATAATCAGCGCCTGAGAATACAGACTTGTTGTTAAAGTCTGCAACCATACCTGCTTTATAATTTCCAGTACCGGCCGTATTGAAAGAAGTTGTCCATACTCTAGCATTTTCATAGTCGAATTTTAAGAAAAATCCGTCTGTAGTAATCCATTCATTTCTATTATCTGCTGGAGAACCAAGACCATATTTACCTAAGTATGCGTAGCCGTATTGTGTTCCTTCATAGAATTCACGAACAACCATGTCTGATGTTGCTTGCTTGCTTGCAGGGAAAACCCAACCAGCATCGATAAGATTATCTGTACCAGCTCTAGCATAGTTAGTGTCGCCACCTTCTTGAACGATATATCTTAAGTATCTTGAACTATCATAACAGTCTGTCAAGGTGATAATGATATTTCTAGCAACAAGTTTACTTACGTAGTTACCAGCTGAATGTGGCTTTGAGTGATCATAGTTACCCCATCTAGGTCTGAACTTAATGATGTTGGTCAATCCGTCTTCTTCAGCCTTGGTTAGGTCAATAGGAACAGAATAGGTAAACTTTGTACCAGCTTCCATTCTTACGATAAGAGCCTCTTTACCATTAGTCGTTAAGTTTTGTTCAAGGTTTGGCCAATCTGAACTATTTGGGAAGTTTGTGCCGTTTGGCAATTCTTGTCCTTCCATAAGTTCTTTTGTTGCACAAACAATTTCGTTCTTGCCAGCTGTTTCATCAGTTGACAAAACAAGGTGCTTTTGGCTAACCTTGAAATTCTTTTCAACAACTTGGCTATTTTCACCAAAATATCTTAATGTGTATTCCCCTGGTACGTTAAGTAAAAATTCTTTATTCTCAAGAATTTTATAAACCATTCCATTAGGATAAACAACAACGCCTTCTCCTGCAGAAATAGGGCTCGTTATTGAAACAGGGAACTTTTCTTTAGCATTGACAATATACATATCGTCAACACCTTCTACTTGTGCCTCGACAACCGATGCATTAACGTTTATAGGTAGGCTTGGAGCAACAAAAGCTGCCACTGAAGCGAACACTAAAACAAATGCTGTTAAAATGGTTATCAGGCTTCTTCTAAGTTTCAAACTCATTTAGAACCTCCAAATTTATTTTTTTCTAAAGACACCTTTTGCCCCTTATTTTTAAGGGGCAAGTGCCATATCTTATGACTTTAATTATTCTTTTATACCACCGATAGAGATGTTACCCATCAATTGTTTTCTAAACACTGTGAAGAAAATAAGTGAAGGTAAAGCCATCAACATAAGTGCAGCAAGTCTAACCGTTTCTACCTGCATTGCAGGTTCTGCAACGACGACTGTGTTATAGTGAACACCATATGCAATCGTTGGGTATGATGGTAAATATACCATGACCGTCGTATAGTTGGTCCAAGTATCGATGAAGTGAACAACGAACGTTGCTGAGAACATCGTTTTTGCAAGTGGAATTGCAATCATAACCAACATTCTTAATTGTGACGCTCCGTCAATTTCTGCAGCTTCAAAATATGAATCTGATAAACCTTGATAGAACGAGAAGAATATCATAAAGTACATTGATGCAAAGTTACAGTTCCAAATCAAAAAGCCTATTGCATTATCGAAGAACCTAATTCTTTGCAACAACGTGATTGTAACAGGTTGAGTACCAACGACTGGAAGAACCATCGTGAATACTACAAGCGAATATACAAAACCACTGAATTTATATCTATATTTTGCACATGTGTAACCTACGATAGCACACATTAACATTGGTAAAACGGTACCTGCAAAACATGTCCAGAGTGAGTTCCATAAGAACCATAACCATACTACAACACCACGGCCTTGACCAGGGAAATCCAAAGGATTCTTTCTTACTGCTTCATCAAGGTTCCAACCAAGATAGTAAGATGGTGTATAGTCATATCTCATGTTCTTGAAAACTGCTTCATAGTTCATGAAGAAACCATAGATTTGGTCAGTTTCACCAATAGAGTTCGTATATGTAAACGGAACTTTACTGAGCCATGAAAGTTCTGGGAAACCTGCTGGATCGGTATAGTACATATATGGGTGCTTAAACGTGTTCATTACCCCCCAAAATGATACGTACAATAATACAATAGAAAATACAACAAGTATTAGTCCAAATACTATTGAATAAGGGTTAAGCCAATTTTTAATTTTATGATTTCTGTCAACTTTGACTTCTTTTTCTCTCATTATTGCCACCCCCCTATTACCTATCACTTGGTCCGTACTTTTCAAGCACGTGACGTACTACAAGCGCAACAGGTAGAACTACTATAGTAATCATCAAACCTAATGCTGAAAGTTGTGGGAATGACATTAATTCATAACCCGTAAATACTTGAGCTCCTTCAGGTACAACTGGACCTGAACCAACAGTGTTAACGTACATATAATATCCAAGTGGTTGGAACTCAATCGCGTCTGGATTTAACGTTGACAACCTGAAACTATAGAACGAGAACAAGTTTGCTTGTTGTGTAAAGATACCTGCAATACCCATAACTAAGAAGGTTACGATGGTTGGGAAAACCATAGGTATGGTTATCGACCAAAGTTCCCTCATAGACGTTGCCCCGTCAAGCTGTGCAGACTCTGAAATTGAAGAGTTAATACCACACATCGCGCCCGTGTACATTATTACGTTAACGCCAAAACCCGTCCAGAAGTTATAGAGTATGATATGTCCCATTTGCATACCACCGGTTTCAAGAACCGTTCTTAAGATTTCTTTATACAAGAAAGTTAGAACTACGCCTGAAATAATTTGTGGCAAATACAACATAACTCTAAAGAAGTTCGCCAAAGGATATCCTTTATATATGTAATACGCGAAGAATATACCAATAGGCACGAACGTCAATGAAATTCCGTAGAACATAAACGAGTTACGAAGCAATGCAATATAAGGATGTCCATTCTGTGACACAGAACCAAAGGTCTTTATGATAAATTCAAAGTTCTTAAACCATACGAATTGTCTTTGAAGAACAACTTGACCTTCTGGCTTTACGTATTCCGAAAACGCCATCGCAAACATATCTAAGTTAATATATACCTTAAATACTGCAAAGTGAATCATAGGAAAAATCATAACTAATATGAAGAATATTAATCTTTGCTTTGTCCTTTTCATCTTTGTTTCAGGCTTTACAGGAATATCGTTTGGCGTTGTCATATTGCCATTATCAATAGTGTTTTCCATGTTATCTCCCTTTTATAATTAGTTAAAAATTATTAGTTTTTCTTTTGTGTAATATTATACTGGAGCACCATCGTCACCATCAACGAAGAGGATTTCTTCTTGTGTGCCAGGATATTTGATATCAACAATATTTTCTGTATTCTTTCCGCCCTTATAGTATGTTGCCCATTCGTCTTTAGTTACCATAATAGTAATGAAGCATCTACGTGAAGAACGGCCCTCAGCTTTGCTTGGAGTCTTTCTATAGCAAGCGAAGAAGTGGCTGTGTTTACATTGCCATGCCATGTTACCTTCACTTCTAGAGAAGATTGTAGAAACGTTTTTATTAAATGTTTCGTTGTCAGAGCAGTGTCTGATTATATCAGATTTTTCTGAAAGTTCATATAAGTCAGCATAGAATGAAGCCCATCTACTTCTGTCTTCACCTTGCATTTCATATTTTAAAGACTTTCTAAAGCCTGCTTGTGCTGTAACACCTGATAATTCTTTATCAGAGTGGAAGAATAATAACCAGTCGATAACTGCTTGCTTTTCAGCTTCATTTTCTTCCATTGCTTTCTTATTAACGATAAGACCTGAGTTACCTGCTTGAACGAGAATGTTCTTTTCACCCTTCTTGCTTTCTACGTAATCAGTACCTTCACGTTTACATGTTCCGGTTAACGTTCCATCTGCAAGACTTGCAAATTTAAATGCAACTTCTTCATCTTCACCAGTAACAGTTGTCTTGATGTTTACTGGATATGGCATCCATCTGATTTCTCTATCTTTAACGTCTGAGTTAAGTGCCTTAAACGCATCTACGTTACCTCTGATAGATGATTCGTTCCACCAGTATGAATATTCCATAAGCATACCAACTTCTTGACCTACACCACCCATGATTTGGTGACCAGAGTCGATAAATTTCTTTTGCGCACCTAAGTGGTTTAATTCAGCTGCTGTACCTGGATAACTTGCTGGATCCAAGAAACCTTCTGCAACTAAAAGTTCCATTGTTGCCATTGTGAAATATCTTTCAACAGCCCAAGTTGTGTAGTAACCAGATTCTTCCGTTACGTCAACGTGTTGAACAACTGGTGCTTCAAGATAGTTAATACCATTTGTGATTCCCTTATATGAGAAACCGATAACTGCATCAACAGGTCCTACAAGGTCAAGTTGTGTACGTGCTTTTTCATAACCCATAAGTGAAGATGGTAATGAGTCAAGGATAGCATTTGAAAGTGATTGTTGGAAACCTGAAACAAGCATTGGTGATACCTTGTTTTGTGCCATGTATTCCCACATTGCATACAATTCGTATAATGATGATGCTAAACCATCGTCATAGTCACCATAAATACCGTTAGGACCACAAGATTTACCTTTTGCCCAACCTTCAGGATCAACAGAATCTTTTGGGTTAACGAAAGTATAAACTTCGCCAGTCAATTCTGATACGAGTGTTTGTGTGCCAAACGTATCTTCATAATCAATAACACTGAATTGTGTGTCAGAGCTGTTTACTGGACCATCAAGTTGTCTAGCAAAGTAGAAACCATAGTTGTCAAACACCGTCTTGTCATAGCTGAAACCAGCATACATTTCGTGTGTTGGAAGAGTGTAGTAATCACCAGGAATCAAGGTGCCGTCTGCAGTGTATGTATCGCCTGCTCTGTAGTATGACTTTGATTCATCAAAAAGTTTATCTACAATCTTTACACCAGGTTCGCCAGGAATTTCCATTTCTGTAACAACTTCATCAAGGTTCCAAATGTTACCAGTTTCAGCAAGTGAGTTACCTGTACCACCACGGAATACTACGTGTGAACCAGATTGTTGGATGTTGTTTGCTGTTGGAGTGTTACCTCTAACGATGTGGCAATAAACACCTTTCTTTCCACCTGGGTATTCAACGTCTTTTTGTTGTTCCATAAATCTTTCACAAGATTCTTGGAGCCATTGAGTACCAAAACCCAAGTTGTCTAATTGGAATTGGATAACAACGTCGTCGCCGTCACCAAAACTTGTACCCGACTTCTTACATCCAGCCGTTGCAACTGTAAGACTGAATAACATCGAAATCGACATCAAAAGTGCAATAAGTTTTTTCATTTTTTCTCTCCTTTTTTTCTCCGTGATATAAATCACGATTTTATTTCTATAATATTTTACACTATGATTGCTTTCAAACCAATGAGAAAAAGTGACAAATTATATATAAAAAAGTGACATTTACACACAATGCACATATGCATTACATAATATAGGGGAAATTCATTACCAAAAAAATGATTTTTCGACTATTACAATTTACAAAAACTTATTGACTTGCTTTTTGTTTTGTGTTATCATTATTTTAGGTAGGTAAATTATGGAAGAATTGTTCATTTTCCCAGAAACGCAAGAAAGTCAAAATTCCAACCAAGATTTTTACATTGTCAACTGTTCTAAGTGCGAATTGGTTCAACAAGAATCTTTTTGTAATCGTGTGCGAAACGATTGGTCAATTTTGCTTGTAAGAGCTGGTTCTATTTCTTTTCGCGATGGGCACGAAACCGTTTCTAAAGGCGAAATTTATATATTTCCCCCAAACGCGCAACAGAACTTTTCTTACTCCAAAAACTCGTCTTATTTTTGGTTGTTTTTAAGTGGAAAAGAAGTGGATTTTATAATTAAAAAATACTCAATTCCTACACAAAAAGCATGCGCGATTAGACAAGATAACTTGACCGTTTTGCTAGATAATATCATTAGCGAATATCTATTAAAAAGCATTGGTTATGAAGAACTTGCAACGCTTTCTGCAAAGACGTTTTTATACATGATCAAGAGGGAGCTAAACCCTCACGAAACAAAGAGTAAAGATCTATTAAAAAATATTGTATTCTCGATGTATTCTAACCCACACATTTCTAACACTGAATGTGCAAAAATTTGCTTTATGTCAAGGGAGAATTTTATTCGTGCTTTTAAGGCACAATACGGCATGACTCCCCATAAATTCAAGCAAAACATCATCATAACTCGTGCAAAAGAATTGCTTTTAAAGACAAATCTTACAATAACTGCTATCTCTGAAACGCTCGGTTTTAGCGATAATCCACTATATTTCAACAATTATTTTAAGAACGTCGTAGGAATGTATCCACTAAAATTCAGGACTTTGAATCAGACGGAAAACTTAAAAAATGACGGCGAGAAAAAAGCTAAAAAAACCAAAAAAAACTTACATGATGCATATACAATTAGCACAAAAAAAGTCGGAGGCCAAGCGGTCTTAGGAAGA
>JAZUSI010000112.1:0-9602 GCA_045606665.1 Christensenellaceae bacterium | reverse complement strand
TGAACAATATAAAGCGCAAAAAAATAAGGTTTCAGCACAAATTCCAGCGCTCAAAAAACAAGGGCTTCCTGTTGATGAAATTTTTGCTGAAATGCGTACGCTTGGTGAAAAAATTGCAGAATGCGATACAAAGGCAAAAGCTTTAGAAGACCAAGTTTTCGATATGCTTTCTCGTATGCCTAATATCCCAGACGAAGACTTACTCGCTGGCGAAAAGGAAAATAACCAAGTTGTAAGAGTTGTTGGCGAAAAACCTACTTTCTCTTTCCCTATGCAAAACCACGTTGACCTCTGCACAAAACTTGATATCATCGACTACCCAAGAGGCACAAAACTTTCAGGTGGGGGTTTCTGGCTATATCGTGGGGACGGCGCAAAACTTGAATGGGCACTACTTAACTTCTTTATCAGTGAACACTTAAAGGACGGCTATGAATTTATTCTTCCACCACACCAATTAGGTTATAACTGTGGTTTCGGTGCTGGTCAATTCCCTAAATTTGCCGATGAAGTTTATTGGCTTGATGTTGATGAAGATAGAAAGAAAAATCGCTTTATGTTGCCAACGGCTGAAACGGCGCTCGTAAACCTTTATGCTGGCGAAATTATTGATGAAAGTAAACTACCTATGAAATTCTTTGCTTACACTCCTTGCTATCGTAAAGAAGCAGGTTCTTATCGTGCTGAAGAAAGAGGTATGATTAGAGGACATCAATTCAATAAGGTTGAAATGGTTCAATACGCTCACCCAGAGCATTCTATGGAAGCATTCAACGAATTGGTTGACAAGGCTGCAAGTCTTATCGAAAAGTTAGGTCTTCACTTTAGAGTAAGTAAACTCGCTGCAGGCGATTGTTCTGCTTCAATGGCAAGAACTTACGATATCGAAGTTTGGATTCCAAGTATGGGCATCTATAAGGAAGTTTCTTCAGTTTCTAACGCAAACGATTATCAAGCAAGAAGAAACAACACTAAGTTCCGCGACAGCAAGACTGGTAAACCTGCATTTTTACACACTTTGAATGGATCTGGCTTAGCTACGAGTAGAGTGTTCCCTGCCCTTATTGAACAATATCAAAATGCAGACGGTTCTATAACCGTTCCAGAAGTTTTAGTTCCATTTATGGGTGGTCAAACAATTATTAAATAAAATAAATCAGAATTTATCGAAAAAAGGTTGCGATATGCGCTCTTTCCGTAGGGATTTTTTAGCAACTATAAAAGGATAGCAAAATTTTTGCTATCCTTTTCTTTTTGCTTTGCAAAACGCACTACTTTTATTTGAAAGTATAGTGTGCTACACTTATCAATCTTTAATTTATCACTAAGAAAAAGACAATATATATATTTTTTTATAAAAATAATTAAAATGTGGAGTGTTTTCGACAATCTTTCGCTTCGTCTAAAACAGTTTGAGCTTCAGTATAACGAATATCAAAATGTTTTACCAACAACTGTTTAATTATCTCGTCTTCAATTTTTAAATCTAATAAAATATCAACACTTTTACACACACCATAATTTAATGCTCTATCATCAACCACACTATTTACGATATCACGAAAAAAATCAAAACCTTTACTCATAAAGTTTTCCCCATATTATCTTCTTTTTAATAATTTTATAGGAATAATTATCCAAAAAAACATTAAGAAAAACAATCCTTTTACTAACAATTTTAGAATATCCAAACAAATTGATGCCCCTGGACTCATTCGGGTTACAATTCTACTTCCATCACTTAATTTTTTAGATTTATAATGATATACTCCCATTACATGTTCCTCCTACATTTTATCATTATAAGGTTGATTAGACATACCTTCTTCATTTAATTTTTTTACCATTTTATCTAAACGATTTTTCCAAAACCTATTAAACCATTTTGTTTTCCCAAATAGTTTTACTATTGTTGGACTGAAAAAATAATAAACCTTTATAAAAATTCTTCCAAAAAAGTTATTAGCCAATTTATAGTCTCTAAATCTTCTTAATGTCCACACTTCTGGACAGTCGTATGAGCCATATACTGCGGTTGCAATATAGCAACCATCTTTTGCTCCTCGATGTGCTCGTTTAGGATCGTACCCCAATCTTCTCATATGACGATATCTTTCTCTGTAACCCATATTAAAACCTCCACAAAATAAAAAGTGCGCCTACCGAAGTAAACGCACAAAAACGCAGACTCCGATAGTCGCCAAACTAACTTTACGCAAAATGGTGTAACCACAATAGCACAAGTAGAATCTGCATTTTATCAAATTCAATAATACTATTGTGTCAAAAATAGGTATAATTATCCTTATAAAAAAGAAAATTACACCTCTAATTGCGTTTATTAAGTTAGTTTGGCATAATTATTATAACACTAATAAGAAGTTTTATCAAGTTATTTTGCGTGGTAAAAGAAAACTCGACTTGTGAAAAGTCGAGTTTTATAAAATATTCAGTTAAAATCCCTAAGAGTGACGCCCTTATGCAACCTTTTTGCTTAGTTTTCTTATTTCTCTATAAAGAATTTATAAGCCGTTCTTGACTTATATTCTTCGCCTTTTCTTAAAATAGGAGAAGGATAAGTTTTACAGTTTATGCAGTTTGGATAGTTTTGCGTTTCAAGTGCAATTCCATGAGGATTACCCGTGTAAACTTGCAAACCATTTTGATCAGTGTAAACTTCCATTTTAAGTTTTGTTATAGGGCTAAAGGTGTGTGCAACTTTTCTATAGCCAGTTCCGTTAAGCGCAAAATTCTCATCATAACAACCACGCGCGCCCAAAGTTTTATCACTCGATAAATCTCTAATAAAAGGCGTTTCTTTTCTATAATCAAAAAGTGTACCATCAACCTTTAAGAAATCACCGCGAACGATAAGTTTTTCATCGGCTGGCGTGATATTATCTGCGTTTATATAAAGCAAAATTCCATCTGTCGTGTTTTCCGTACCACTAACGTTAAAATACGAGTGGTTTGTTAAACTTACGATAGTATCTTTGTCAGTAGTTGCAAAATAATCAATAACAAGTTCATTGTTATCGGTTAAGGTGTATTTTACCGTCGTATCTAAAGTGCCGGGGAAACCTTGTTCTCGGTCCATACTCTGATAGAATAGCGTTATGCTGTTTTCAGTAAACTCTTTAACTTGCCAAACCTTTCTATTAAACCCTTCTATCCCACCATGAAGAGTCGTTTCACCTTCGTTTTGAGCAAGTTGATATTTAGTGTCGTTTAATATAAATTGTCCCTTTTCGATTCTGTTTGCGAACCTGCCTACCGTCGCACCATAATAAACTTTAGTGGTGGCATATTCTTCCAAAGAATCGTGTTTTAACACAAGATTGATTTGCTTGCCAGAATTATCAAAAGACAAATCGGTTATTATTGCACCATAGTTTATAACACTCATTGTTAAATTAGCGTTTTTGATAGTGTGAGTATATATATTTTCTCCGTTTATAGTACCGTAAATGTGTTTTTCCATAGCCTTTTTCTCCAGCTTAAAATAATATGAATTTATTTTATAATACAAATACTATTTTGTCAATAGAAAAGAGCAGTTTTCATACCTGCTCTTTTTTCTTTACTATACTCTTATCCTATTTTTAATTTCACTCAAAGCATTCTTCTCCAAACGGCTAACTTGTGCTTGGGAAATGCCTATTTCTTCGCTTATCTCGGTTTGAGTTTTTCCCTCGTAATACCTTAAATAAATAATCTTCTTTTCCCTATCTGCAAGGCGCACCATAGCATTTTCAATAGCAACTTTTTCCGTCCAACTCTCATCCGTGCACTTTTCATCGCCTATTTGGTCAACTAAAAGTAGTTCGTCTCCGTTTTTATTATACACTGGATCGTAAAGCGAAACGGTGTCACTAATCGCATCTAGTGCATAAACCACTTCAGAAAGAGCAACGTTCATTTGAGAGGCAACGTTTTCTAAACTTGCGTCCTTATCCTGTTTTTCAAGTTCTCCTCTTGTCTTTAACACTTGATAAGCAGTATCTCGAATAGAACGAGAAATTCGCATTGAATTTCCATCTCTAAGAAGTCTTTTAATCTCTCCTATAATCATTGGCACAGCATATGTGGAAAACTTTACTCCCACCGATAAATCAAAGTTATCTATCGCCTTGATTAAGCCTATACATCCTGCTTGAAACACGTCATCTGCACATATATTCTTTAGGTGGAATCGTTTAATTACCGAAAGCACTAAACGCATATTTCCAACAATAAATTCTTCTTTTGCACGTTCATCGCCATTTTTTAATCGCAGTAAAAGTTCGTTTAATTCCGCCTCAGAAAACTTTGGCAACGTAGCAGTATTAATACCACAAATTACAACTTTTTGCATAATCCCTCCTATGTAATAAAAAAAGGGATATCATTTAGTATTGCTAATACAAAAATTTTTATACAAATTTCTATTAATTCTATTTTTTGATTAGTTTAATTGATTTTCCCTACTTTTTTAGTCCAAAAACAAAGGCGAACCCGTCTCCTAAAGGAAACGGGTTCGTCTTTACTTTGTTTGGTGCCCCTAACGTTAATTATCCGAACACTTTCGCCATCTTCAAAACGGCTTTGGGTTTATTGTTAAGTTATAAAATCGTTTGCTTTAATATAATATTTTTTAACCTTAAATTTGTCGCTTTCAACTCTTTCCCGCGATATTGTTTTTTAAAAAAATTTTCATTATCTTCAAAAATTAAAAAGACGTTACTTTTGGTAATGTCTTTTAATCTTTTTAATGAACTATTCAAATCTTTTTTGTCATCGTAAATTACTTTATTAAAGTATTTATACAAATCTAATTCTTTTAATAAATATTCGACTCGATCTTTATCTGCACTTGTCCAAAGATAGCAATTTTCTTTGTTTTGATTCTGTAATACTTTTAATATCTCTTCGTTAACCACAACTCTATATTTAAGCCACTTTTGAGCAAAATAATTTTGCTTGTCGGATATTATTTGCTTGTTATGTTTATTTTTTAAGTTGTCTCGTGTTATTCTTTTTGCCGTTTTAATTCTTTTTTGTCCGTTTTGCTCTAAAGCATAATTATAAGCGTCGTTATTTAAGTTTTTAGTCAAAACCAACGTATCGTCTAAATCTACAACGTAAACCAATTATAGTTCCTCAATTTCTTTTTGCGATACAACTTTTTCACCTTGCATAACGTAGTCTTTATTTAACCCAAACGTTAAATCGGTAGCGTCGCTTTCTCTATACATAACAAACCTTTTTTTGCCGTAGTCTTTAGCCTTTTCAAAAGCGTGGCGAGAACCACTATCTCCTTCACCTTTTCTAAAACTTGCAATTAAAACAACGGTTTTAGAATATAATGCTTGTAACCTATCACGTTCTATAAATCTTTTAACGTTTTCATATTTATTTTTTGGCTCGTTTACATATTCACTAACGACAAGTCCACCACTGTTAATAATTTCTTTCGCTAAACTGATATTTTCTTTAGGGTAAATATTTTCAAGAGTTGACGGAAGAAAAGCAATAGTTTTTGCATTGTTTTTAATACTTTCACTATGTGCAACCGTATCACAACCTTTTGCAAGTCCACTTACGATATTTAAGTCTTTTTCAATTAAACTTTTTACAACTTTTTCTTCTCTTTCTACTATTTCATTAGTTGGCGTTAAAACGCCTATAACCGCAACGTTTTTATCCACGTTATTAAGTAACATTATATTGCCTTTATAAGTGAAGAAATACGGCTTTTCACTATTTTTAAGTTTAACGTTTACACTAGGGAAGTTTTCATCAAAAACACTTATGACGTTTATGCCTTTTGTTTCAAGTTCTTGCTCTACAAGTTGTAAATCGCAAGGAAAAGCATTTATAGCATCTTCACTATAAAAAAATTTCCAAAAGTGAGCGTTAGATTTTACAACTCCCGTTTTTATTAAATTGTAAAGTTTTATTGAAATGTTTGAGTTCATAATCTTTACCTTGTTTTTGCCGTTACGTATAGTATAACACTTTTTGCGCCTAAATCAAATAGATATTGTATACAATCCTCAATAATGTTAACGCCTTCAGTATAAATATCATCAACTAAAACAATATTTTTGTTTTTAATTTTGCTTAAATCAACCCTGCAAGTGTCTTTCGTAATACCTTTATATGGATTGTCGCCAGTGTTGTTTTCAAGCCTCCAATTATGCGTAGTTTTAGTGTCTTTAACTCTTATAATTGCATCCGTGCCATTAATAAAGCCTAATTTATTAGCACAACTTGAAATTGCTTTTTTAAACATTAGTTGACTTTGTTTATACTTGTCTTCCCTTTTAGAACGAGGCATTACACAAACTGTAAAATTCTTAAAATCGCTTTTATTAAAAATACTTTCCATATCTTTAACAAACCTTTCAGAAACCTGAACAAAATCTTCAACTAAATCTAACTCATTGTATTGATTTGTCATATTTTTAAGGTGATTTATAAAGTCAGGATTGCCTTGTTTTTGATAGCCTATGTAATCGCAATTATAAAACGCCAAAACTTTTTGCTCTAAATATTTGTTTTCGCCAATATAAAATTTTTTCATGTTTTTCTCCTTGAATATGGTTTTACTTTGGTTATATCATGCAAAAATCTCATAATCAAGGTTTACTGACACTTAAAAAACTCTAAATATAGCAAAACAGCAAGGAAAATCCTTACTGTTTTACATATTAAAAATTATTCTTTCAGTCTAAACACAAAGGCGAACCCTACGGGAATCTCGCCTGTGCGACCTACCCGATAAACAGTGGGTGTCCACTGTTTAGTCCTACGGACAAGTTTGTAAACAAACTTTCTCCATATTCGATTCCCTTTGGGACAAAAAATAAGAGCACATAAAGTGCTCTATTTTTTTGGTGACCCCTACGGGAATCGAACCCATGTTACCACCGTGAAAGGGTGGTGTCTTAACCGCTTGACCAAGGGGCCTTTCTATATTTCACGCCACTACGACGATTATTTTCTGGTAGCGGCGGTCAGATTCGAACCAACGACCTGCCGGGTATGAACCGGCCGCTCTAACCAACTAAGCTACGCCGCCATGTCTCCTTTGCCAACTCTCACTGACAAATGCTTATGTATTATAACCAAAAATCTAAACATTGTCAAATACTTTTCAACACTTTTACAAAAAATTTTTTATATTACCAAAAAAATTTATTTTTTTGTTTGATAAGTTTAATTTTTGCCAACAAATTTATCAACGTATCTATCGTTACAATTTTTAGAGTCAACGATAACGAGAGTATCAATACTGCCGAACTCTTTATCGCAAAATGTATCTTTTGATAAAAATGCGCCAAACGCAATATACGCCCTTATTAACGGTGGCAAACTGCGTTTTATTTCAACAAAATTAAGTTCTTCTTTTGGTAAAATCTCAATTTGATTTTTATCAAGGCACTCAACGTTATATTCTGGATTATAGTGGTTATGTGCTATATATGAAATCTCTTTCTGCAAAGCCATTTTATCCGTGCCGAAAAAACTCGCTTCACCTATGATATACCTATACCCCTTTTCTCTTATATATCCTATTAAAAAACGTAACAAAAGCATAAGGACTAAACTTCCCCTATACTCTCTTTTAACAACGGCACGTGAAAGTTCTGCAATGCTTTCTCCACTGTTTTTAAGCGCTGATATATCAAACTCTCCTTCACTGACAAAAGACTTTCCCTGTGGCAAATAATCGCTTGTTATTATACGATAAGCCCCAACGACTTCGTTAGTCTCAGTATCAATACATATGGCAAGTTTGCCATATTCATCATACTCGTTAACGTCATAACATACTTCGTTGACGTTGTCAGGACGATATTCTAAAATCAACTCATTATAGCGCAACTTATAAGTTTGCATTTTTTCTTGCTCGTTTTCTGCAAATTTAACGATAAACTTTTCCATATAGTAACTCTTTATTTTAATTGTGTTTAAATTATACCACTTTGAAAAACGAATAGCAAGCAAAATTAAATATTTGTTGAAAAATCAACAAAATTTATTTTATAAAAAAGCGTTGCCGTGTTTAGCAACGCCTTTATATTGCGTATATAAATTATTAGCAGTTAAAGTATTTTTCAAATTCAACAGGATGTGGAACTTTTGAAATTTCGCTACATTCTTTACGTTTTGTTTCAATAAACTTCTTGATTAAGTGTTCTGGAAATACTCCACCAGCAGTCAAATAATCGTGGTCTTTTTCCAATGCACAAAGGGCTTCTTCTAATGATGTTGGCAAGCCTTGAAGTTTTGCTTTTTCTTCTTCAGGTAAGTTGAATAAGTTAAAGTCGTAAGGTCCCCATCCGTTTTCCTTAGGGTCAATCTTATTCTTAATACCGTCAATACCAGCCATCAAAAGTGCTGAGTAGCAGAAGTATGGGTTGCAAGTTGCATCTGGATTACGTATTTCAAATCTTCTTTCTTCAGGCTGTTTAGCGTATGCTGGGATACGAATTACAGCACTTCTATTAGAAGTTGCATAACCGACCGTTACAGGCGCTTCAAAGCCCGGTACAAGCCTCTTAAACGAGTTTGTACTTGGGTTTGTAATAGCGCAAAGTGATGCGATATGCTTTAATAAGCCACCCATAAAATAATGGGCTTCTTTGCTGAGATGAGCATATCCGTTATCGTCTGCAAAAACAGGCTTACCGTCCTTAAATAAAAGCATATGAACGTGCATACCATTACCAGCTTCGCCATAAACAGGCTTTGGCATAAGGGTTGCAGTCTTTCCATATTTAAGAGCAGTATTTTGAATAATGTACTTAATCATCATAGTACCATCAGCCATTTTGGACATCTTGCCGAGTTTTGGTTCGATTTCATATTGGCCTGCTGCCCCAACTTCTGGGTGATGATATTTTACAGGAACGCCTGCCTTTTCAATGAGCATGCACATTTCACTACGACATTCGTAAGAATTATCGAAAGGTTTTGCAATGTGATAGTTCTTTTGTTTTGGAACTACTACACCATGTCCTTCCTCATCGCTGTTCCAATAAGATTGAGTGACGTCTAAACTCATAGCGATAGTATGTGGTTTAACGTCCCAAGCAACGTTATCAAAAAGATAGAATTCAAACTCTGGAAGAATATACATTTCATCAGCAATACCGAGGTCTTGCATATATTTTTCGGCTGCGAGAACGATATTTCTTGGATATTGTGCGAGTGGACGATTTTCTGGGTAATCAATAATCATCGCGTTACCACTCATAGAAAGGGTTGGAACTTCGCAGAATGGGTCTATCATTGCTGTGTCAGGGTCTGGGATAAATACCATATCACTTTTTTCAACAACAGCGTAACCATAGTTAGAAGCATCAAAGCCGATGCCATCACGCATAATATCTGCAGAAAAACTATTTGCAGGGATTGTTACGTGACGGAATTGTCCATTGATATCAATCATCTTAAAATCTACCATTTGGATATTTTGTTCTTTAATCATATCCAAAATCTTTTGAATTTTCTTATCCATAAGAAACTCCTTAAATTTAATATAGTTTAGTATAACATTAACGAATTGTTAAAGTCAAGAATTTATTTAAATTTTGTGTTTGGTCGATACAAAA
>JAZUSI010000111.1:0-9444 GCA_045606665.1 Christensenellaceae bacterium | reverse complement strand
AAGTTGGTGTTTTAAGAAGAATTTTTTTAGTAATGGCTGATGATCAATATTATGAATGTATTAACCCAATTATAACAAAACAAAGTGGTACTCAAATAGGAGAAGAAGGCTGTCTATCTGTTAAAGGCAAATATGGCACGGTTGAAAGACCAAATAAAGTGACTGTTAAAGCATATGATAGATTTGGTAAGCCATTTACAGTACATGCAGAAGGTTTTTTGGCACGTGCTTTTTGTCATGAAAACGACCATTTAGATGGGATAGTATATTTAGATAAAGCAACCAACGTGATGGAGGAAAGAGGTTGAGGATCGTATATTTAGGAACACCTGATTTTGCTGTCGAGCCGTTGAAAAAATTGTTGGAAAACAAGTATAACGTAGTGGCAGTTGTTACCAATAAGGATAAACCTGTTGGAAGAAAGCAAATTTTGACTGCTCCACCCGTAAAACAATTTGCTTTAGAAAACAATATACCGGTGTTACAATTTGATAAAATAAGAGTTGAGGGTATTGAAGCACTTAAGGGCTTAAATCCTGATATAATGATTACTTGTGCATTTGGTCAAATATTATCAAGAGAAATTTTAGATATTCCAAAGTATGGTGTAATCAATATTCACGCTTCACTTTTGCCTAAATATCGCGGTGCATCTCCAATTCATTTTGCTATTCTTTATGGTGAAACTAAGACAGGCGTTACCATCATGAAAACAAATGAAGGTGTTGATACGGGCGATATTATTTACCAAGAAGAGCTTGAAATTAAAGCAAACGAAACGTGTGGGGAATTGTTTGAAAGGCTTTCTATTTTAGGCGCAAATTGCTTAATTAAAACCTTGCCTTCAATATTTGATAATACTGCAAAATATATCGTTCAAGAAGATGAAAAAGCTACCTTTACAAAGATTATTAAAAAAGAAATGGCAAAAATTGATTGGAATGATAGTGCTAAAAATATAGTAAACAAAATTCGCGCTTTTAATCCAGCACCGATTGCTTACGCAACGTTTGAAAATAATCCTTTTAAGATTTATAGTGCTGAAACTTCTTCTATGAAAGGAAAAGTTGGCGAGATTTTGAAAGCAGATAAAGAACTTGTTATAGGTTGTGCCGATAGTTCGATAAGCTTAAAAGTTGTTCAAAAAGCAGGCGGTAAGATGATGAATGTTGCTGATTTTTTGCGAGGGAACAAACTTGCCGTTGGCGAGGAATTAAAGTAAATGGTTAACTACTTTTACGATTGTTATCAAATCTTAAATAAAGTTTATAGTGAAAAAGCCTATATTAAGCAAGCTATTTCTTCAACATTTATAGAAGAAAAAAATAGGGCTCTAACCATTAAAACTTGTTATGGTGTTATAGAAAAAGATATAGAATTATCTTATTATTTAAGTAAATTAGCTGAAAAGTCTCCAAAACTAGTTGTAAGAACTATTTTAAAGATTTCAATGTATGCAATAAAATATTTGCAAAAAAAAGAATATGCTGTTACAAAAAATGCAGTCGAATTGGTTAAAAAGTTGGGAAAAGGTGGAATTGCAGGTTTTGTAAATGCATTTTTAAGAAAGTTTATAAAAACAGAGTTTGACTTGCCAAGCAACGAACTTGAAAAGTTATCGATTGAATATTCCTATCCACTTTTTGCGATAAAAGAACACGTAAAAGACTTTGGCTTGGAAAGAACAAAGAGTATAATTTCTTCGACTAATGAAAAAACTTGCTTATCTTTTTATGATGTTAATGGTAAAGAATACCTAAACAATTTGGGTATTAAGTATCAAGAAACACCTTTTGATAACGTATATCTTGCAAGAAACTTTGTGCGAAATTCTGATTATGATCTAGGGAAATATACATATCAAGCTCTTGGTTCTGTTGCTATCTGTGATATAGTTGAGCCTTGCGACAACTTGCTTGATTGTTGTGCTGCGCCGGGAGGAAAAAGTATAAGGCTCGCACACAAAGTTAAAAACGTTACTTCTTGGGATGTCCATGAGCATAGGGTTGAACTAATTGAGGACTATAAGAAGCGAATGAATATTATAAATATTGCTACGGCAGTTAAAGATGCTAAAGAATACGATGAAGCATTTAAGGATAGTTTTTCAGCAGTATTGTGCGATGCACCATGTAGTGGTATAGGTGTATTAAATGATAATCCTGATATAAAACTTAACAGGGAAGAAAATAGCGTTAAAGAATTAAATAAAGAACAATTATCTATACTTAAAACCGTTTCTAAATACGTAAAGAAAGGCGGTTATTTGTATTATTCTACATGTTCAATATTTAATAGGGAAAATATAGATATTATTAATGCTTTTATGTCTGACATAAAAGGTTTTGAAATATGTAAAATCGATAGTAAACTACAACATATAGATGTTAACGGAACAAATTTGTTTTTACCTGATATTTCAGATGGCTTAGGCTTTTATATTGCCAAACTAAAGAGAGTAAAATAATAGTGAAAGAGTGTTTGTTAGACTTCAGTTTTGAAGAATTACAAAATTTAATAGAGCGACTTGGTGAGAAAAAATTTAGGGCAAGTCAAATTTTTAAGTCCTTACACTTAGGGCTTGATTTTGATGATATGACAGATATATCTAAGGACTTCAGGGCAATTTTATCAAAGGAATTTGACGCTCAACCAGTTAGAATAATTAAGCATTTAGAGTCAGTTGACGGCACTATGAAGTTTTTGTTTGCACTAAGAGACAATAACGTCATCGAAGGTGTATTAATGAAGTATAATCACGGCTATTCGTTATGTATATCAACTCAAGTTGGTTGCCGTATGCATTGTGCTTTTTGTGCATCTGGCTTACATGGGTTGGTTAGGAATTTAACTGCTGGGGAAATCTTAGGCGAAGTTATATGTGTAAATAAGTTCTTAGCTGGTGGAATTGGGGATAAAAGAAAGGTCATAAACATCGTTTTAATGGGTAGTGGTGAGCCACTTGATAATTATGACAACACTATTAAATTCTTTCATTTGGTTTCGGAAAAAAAGGGTATTAACATTAGCCAAAGAAATATTAGTTTATCAACGTCCGGGATAGTTCCTAAAATGTATGAATTGGCTGATGAAAACGTGTCGGTTAATTTAACGGTTTCTTTGCACTCTCCTTTTGATGAAGAAAGACAAAAAATTATGCCTGTTGCAAAAACTTATAAAATTAAGCAAATTTTGGATGCTTGTGCAAATTATTTTGAAAAAACAGGCAGAAGATATATATTTGAATATGTTTTAATTAAGGGTGAAAATGATACTCCAAGACATGCTGAAGGATTGATAAGTATTCTTAAAGGCAGACCTTGTCATATAAACCTTATTAGACTTAATGAAGTTAAAGAAAATAAACTTAAGTGTGGCACAGATAAAGATGCTTATAGATTTATGGGTGTGCTTGAAAAGGCTGGGCTATCGGCAACCGTTAGAAGAAAAATGGGCGAAGATATTGACGGGGCTTGTGGTCAGTTAAGGCAAAGGTATTTGGAAGAAAATGAGTAGCAAAATAGGGCAAGTTTACAAGGCACACTCTAACAAATATTTGGTTAAGACTGATGACGGACTGATTAAATGTGATGCCAGAGGACTATTAAAAATTAAAAGCGACGGAATTTTGACTGGTGATATAGTCGAAGTTGAAAATACCACTATTTTAAGCGTAAAACAACGTAAGAATAGGCTTGTTAGACCAAGCGTTGCAAATGTTGACTTAATTGTCGCAGTATTATCTCCACAGCCAAAACCAGATTATTATTTGATTGATAAATTGTTGATTAATTCCATTAAGGAAAATATTGATTTTTGTATACTTTTGAACAAAAGTGATATGGAAAGCAATATTTATCAAGAAGTTGTTAGTGAATATGCTAATTTAGACATTAATATAATGAGTGTTTCTTCTAACAATAAAGAGGGAATAGACCAACTAAAAGAGTTTTTAAAAAATAAACTCTCAGTTTTTGCAGGACAAAGTGCTGTTGGGAAAACCTCAATTACTAACGCAATGTTTAATCTTGAACTTAAAACGGGAGAAGTTAGTGAAAAAATTGAGAGGGGAAGACACACGACAACGCGTTCGGAAATTTTTGAGTATGAAGGGATAAAAGTAATTGATTCACCGGGGTTTGCCGTGATTGATGCAGACGTTAATATTGATGATTTACCACAGTGTTACCCTGAATATTTTAAGATATCAAACGAGTGTAAATTTCGTGGGTGTTCGCATATAAGCGAACCTAATTGTAAGGTGAAAGAATTAGTAAATAATGGCGATTTTTCACGAAAACGCTATGAAAGATATATTGAAATTTATAACGAAATTAAAAACAGGAGAACTATATATGAGAAAAATTAAAATCGCACCATCATTTTTATCATCAGATTTTTCAAAAGCAGGACAAGAAGTAAAGGATATTACTCTTGCAGGCGCAGATCTTTTGCACCTTGACGTTATGGACGGAAGTTTTGTTAAAAATATTTCGTTTGGTCCAAAATTTATTAAAGAAATTAGACCTTATAGTCAAATTACTTTTGATGCACACCTTATGATTGTAAATCCTTGGAATTATATTCGTCAATTTGCTGATGCCGGCGCAGACATTATTACCGTACATTATGAAGCGTGTGGAGATAAACTAAAAGACACCTTAAAGGCTATTAAAGATTTGGGCGTTAAATGTGGCGCAGTTATCAATCCAGATACTAGTGTGGATAAAATTGCAGACGTTATTGAGCTTTGTGACATGTTACTTTTAATGAGTGTTTATCCAGGTTTTGGTGGACAAAAGTTTATCCCAGACGTATTGCCGAAGATTGAACAAGCTAGAAAACTTATCGATAGCACGGGAAAAGATATTGACCTTGAAATTGATGGCGGTATCACAAAAGAAAACGTTGGGCTTGTTAAAGATGCAGGGGCAAACGTTATAGTTGCAGGTAGCACTGTTTATAACCAACCTGATAGAGCACAAATTATAAAAGAATTGCGTGGTTTTTAATTAATTTTGTCAAAAAACAATTGTACTTGCATATAATTATTATGCGAGGTGTTTTTATGAAAATTTGTTGTATAAAACCGCCAAAAATCATTTCCAGATTTTTGAGAATGTTTTTTTGTAAAAAATCTAAACACTGAATAATGAAAAAGGAGCAATTTCTTGCTCCTTTTTCATTATTTGAATACATTATTTATTGCTTTATTATTATGTTTACGTTAAACTAAATCAACTATCGTTGAATATACTTTTCCTTCTTCATCAAGCATGTTGCTCATTTTTTCTAAAGTGCTTGGAACGGCATCATACGTACAAGAATCAAGCTTTAAGTGAGATAAGTCAATTGCTTTGTTTGCAATGAGGTTAATGCTTGCCATAGTATTTCCAAAGCCACAATTTATACATTGGATTTGTAACTGTTTTTTAATTGCTTGAGAAAAAGATATAGGGTTGTTTTTGTATGACGTTCCAGTAAAAGCAACGCTTGCATTATACGAAGCCAACGAAAAAGCTTTGGTAATAGGAATGTTGCAATCAGAAATATAAACAACGCTTTTTGTCATACGGCCACTAGTGATTGTTGTAACGACTTTATTCCAGTTTTCATTTTGATTTAAAACATAATAAATCCCAGAATTCTTTGCAATTTGAAAATCTTCATCATTATTGCACATTACGATAGGAACTGCTTGATAATAAATTAAAAGTTGAGCTAAAATGTTGCCGAAATCATTTGCACCAACGATAGCAACGTAATCGCCTTTTTGAATTTTTAATTTATCAACTACTGCTAACGCTAGAGAAATATGTTCAATAAATAAAGCGTTTAAGTCGGAGACACTGTCAGGAAGAACAAATAATTTTCCTGGGGGAACAGAGGTAAAATCGCTTAAAAACCCATCGTAATCTTCACCGGCAATTAACATATTAGAACATTTTGACGGATTACCACTTTTACATTCATAACATTCAGAGCATTCTTTGTATGGTTCAATATAAACGTGTTGACCTTTTTCAAGTCCAAAAAGGTTAGTTTCTGTTTCGCTAATAACACCTATGCCTGCTCTGCCTAAAACAATATTTTCAGATTCAATTTCGCCTTTGTAATTTAAAACATCAGAAAGCGTAATTAAAGCCTTTGTGATTTTAACTTTTGCAAGACCACAAGAATCTGAAATTTCTGTGATATCTTGTTCTGAAATATTTAATGGGGCAGTGATTTTCCAACCTTTCATACATTCTCCACTGATAAGAAAATTTTTGTCTATTATATTACAAAATGAAAAATAAATCAAGTAAATTGCACTGGATATGATTAATAAAAACTTTTTGCTATTTTTATAGAAAATGCAAATATTTTTTTATAAATATGCGTAAATATATTTGACTATCTCTTGAAAATATAATATAATAAACCAGTAAATTAGTAAAAGAGGTGTGCTATGAAAGAATCTATACATCCGGATTACCACGAAGTAACTGTTGTTTGTGCTTGTGGAGAAACTTTTAAAACTGGTTCTACCAAAAAAGGCGATGTGATTAAGGTTGATATCTGTAGTAAATGTCATCCTTTCTTTACAGGCAAGCAAAAGTTGGTTGATACCGGCGGCCGTGTTGATAAGTTCAACAAGAGATATGGCAAAGCAAAATAGTTCGCTATATTGCATGGCTTTAAGAGTATCTAAATATTCTTAAAGCTTTTTTTATATTTCAACTTTTTAACAAGGTGGTCAAATAATATAATGTCACGAAATAAACGTGTTAATCAAAACGATAATGTTTCCATCGGTGGTCAAGCAGTTCTTGAAGGCGTTATGATGCGTGGAAAATCTTCAATGGCAACTGCTGTTCGTGATGAAGATGGTATTATCAGAATTGAATCACAACGTATAACGCCACAAAATGAACGTAACTTATTTCTTAGGTTGCCGATTATTCGTGGTGTCGTGTCATTTGTTTCCTCTTTAACGGTTGGAACTAAAATCTTAATGCGTTCAGCAGAAGTTTATGGTGAAAGCGAACCGACCAAGTTTGAAAAATTTCTTGCAGAAAAATTCAAAATTAATATTATGAGCGTGGTATTAACTATATCATTGCTTTTGGGTTTTGCGCTTGCAATTTTTTTATTTATGTTCTTGCCACAATTTGCTAGGGAAGGTGTAGAAAAACTTTTTAGTATTAGATTTGACGTTTGGGCGAAAAGTTTAATAGAAGGCGTGCTAAAAATTTTTGTTTTTGTTGCATACGTTTTTCTGGCATCTTTGCTCAAGGATATTAAACGTACATTTATGTATCATGGTGCAGAACATAAAACCATCGCTTGCTTTGAAAGTAAAAAAGAATTAACTGTTGAAAATGCAAGAACTTGTTCAAAAATTCACGATAGATGTGGGACTACATTTATGGTGTTCGTGATGATAATAAGCATTTTAACATTTGCTATTGTTGAGTCTTTAATTGGTCAAAGTGTGGAAGATTTGTTTAGAATTTTGCTTAAAATTGCACTTTTACCAATTGTTGCGGGACTATCTTATGAACTTTTGAAATTGCTTGCAAAGACAAAATCTCCATTAGTTTTGCCACTTAAGTGGCCGGGAATGTTATTGCAAAAAATTACAACAAGAGAACCCACTGATGATATGATTGAAGTTGCCATTTGCGCGTTTAAAACTGTTTATGAAATGGATAACGATAAGAGTATTCCTGAACAAAAATTTGTTATTCCTAAAAAACGTAAAGACGTTTTAATTGACGTTAGAAATACTTTGCTTGAAAATGGCATAGAAGAGTTGGCTGAAAGCGAATGGATAGTAAGTCTAGCACTTGGTATTAAACGTGATGAAGTCAATGAAGATAAACTTGTTTCGCCTAAAAATATTGACAAAATTAATAAAATTGTAGCAGAGCGTGTCTCTGGGCGACCACTTTGGTATTGTATAGGAGATACGGATTTTTATGGCTATACGATTAACGTGGATGAAAGAGTTTTGATCCCTAGGCCAGAAACAGAAATTTTGGTTGAAAATGCTCTAAAATATATTAATGAAAATAGTGTTGTTTTAGATCTGTGCACAGGCAGTGGAGCAATTGCAATTGCTATTAAAAAAGAAAAGAATGCAAATGTTTTTGCAGTTGATATAAGTCAAGACGCTCTTAATTTAGCTAGTGAAAACGCATTAAATAATAACGCCGAAATAACTTTTATTAAAAGTGATTTGTTTGATAATGTTAGAAGCCAAAAATTTGACGTGATTGTGTCAAATCCACCATATATAAAAAGTGTTGATATAAACATGCTTCAAACTGAAGTAAAAGATTTTGAACCAAAATTGGCGCTTGATGGTGGTGAAGACGGGCTTGATTTTTATAGAAAAATCGCTGCTGAAGTAAAAACATATTTAAATGATAATGGTGTAATACTACTTGAGTGTGGTGAGGGACAAGCTGAGTTTATTAAAGAAATGCTTGTTGGCTTTAGGTCGGTTGAAGTTATTAAAGATTATAATCAAATAGATAGAATTGTTAAGGCGGTGCTTTAATGTTTAAAAAACTTGATAAACTACTTGAAAGATTTGATAAACTTAACGAATTAGTTAGTGATAACGAAGTAATTAATAGAATTGATGAATGGCGTTCTTATACCAAAGAATTGGCAGATATAACTGAAACGGTTGAGAAATATTTAGAATATAAAAAAGTTGTTTCAGAACAAGAAGAATTAAAAGAACTTATTCCACTTGAAAGTGATGCTGAAATGAAGGCGCTTATGCAAGAAGAAGTGCAAATCTGTAAGGAAAAAATTTCAATTATTTCCGACGAGCTTAAGATTTTGTTGTTGCCAAAAGACCCTAATGATGATAAAAACGTTATTATGGAAATTAGGGGTGGCGCCGGTGGAGATGAAGCCAACTTGTTTGCATACGAGTTGTATAAATTGTACATCAAGTATGCAGAAAAAAATCGTTGGAAAACCGAAGATATTGATATTAGTACAACCGAACTTGGTGGACTAAAAGAAGCAATTTTTTCAATTTCAGGAAAGTCTTGTTATGCAAAACTTAAGTATGAAAGTGGGGTTCATAGGGTTCAAAGAGTTCCTGAAACAGAATCTCAAGGCAGAGTTCATACCTCAACTGTAACAGTTGCCGTTTTGCCAGAGGTAGAGGACGTTGAAGTTAATATTGATGAAAAAGATTTAAAAGTTGACACCTTGCGTTCGTCGGGTGCTGGTGGTCAACACGTCAATAAAACAGAGTCTTGTATAAGACTTACTCATTTGCCAACAGGAATTGTTGTTTTGTGTCAGGATGAAAGATCTCAAACAAAGAACAGAGAAAAGGCAATGAAAGTGTTAAAGAGTAGGCTTTACGACTATTATCAATCACAATATGACAAAGAATATTCAGAAAATCGAAAAAATCAAGTGGGTACGGGC
>JAZUSI010000110.1:0-51375 GCA_045606665.1 Christensenellaceae bacterium | reverse complement strand
TACAATTAGCACAAAAACCACCTTACCCAAATAGGTTATAATAAACAAACAAAAAACGGCACAAAATGTGCCGTTTTTTGTAGTTTTATATATAAAAAAATGAATTTAATACGAAAAACGCCGTTTGGATTTTCCCAAACGGCTTAATTTTTTCCTTAAAGTAAGGCTTCGGCATTTATAAACAATGCCCAAAAAATCGGCAGTTTTTTTGCCTATTTAATTAGTCTTGCTTTTCTTTTTTTGTAGTATCAATAATTTGTTTGCCCTTGTAGTATCCACATTTTGGACATACTACGTGTGATGCCTTCAATTCGTGGCATTGTGGACATTCTGAAAGGTTTGGTGCTTCAATCTTCCAGTTTGCAAATCTTGTATTTGTTCTTTGTTTAGACGTTTTACTTTTTTGTACTGCCATTTTTCTATACCTACCCTATTATTTTTTACATTTACATTGACTTTCATTTAGATTTTCGCCACAACCAAGGCATATCCCCTTGCAATCTTCTTTACACAAAAAGGTAACAGGCGAATTTATCATTATTAAATCGTCAACTATTTTGGACAAATCGACCGCATCGTTCTTAAGTTCATATCCGTCCGGATTGTTCTGCTCAACGTTTTCACTAAAATCTAAAAGATATTCTTTTTCAGTTTCACTTAAACATCTCGTGCAACTGCCTTGAATATGAAAATTCACTTGCCCTTCTACAAACGCACTATGCTCGCCAGTTAAAGATATTGTTCCGTTTATCTTTATTGGGCTAACGACCTTTGCGTCTGGAAGTTCGATTAAATTCCCTTGTGGCTCGTACAAAAAGAAGAAATCACTTTGTTCTTTGCCACTTCTTTTTAATTTCTTAAGGTCAATTATCATAATATATCCATCTCAATAGCCATAAAATTATATACTATTTATCGACAGATGTCAACTTTTTTAACAAAATATTTTACTTTTTCTTATAATTAGGCTTTTGCAGTGAGATTTTTTGTTTCTCTTGCGATAGAAAGTTCCTCATTTGTTGGTAAAACGATGATCTTAACAGCTGAATCTTCGGTATTTAAGTAACCAATACCAGAACCATATTCTTCGTTCTTCTTTTCATCGAATTTAGCGCCACAGTATTCCATACCTTCCATTACTAAGCTACGGATAAGTGGTGAGTGTTCACCGATACCACCAGTAAATACGACTGCATCAACGCCACCCAATACGGCAATGTAGCTACCAACATATTTCTTAACTCTATAAGCAAGAATTTCCAAAGCGAGCTTTGCCTTTTCGTTGCCGTTTTCCATAGCTGCAGTCAAATCACGCAAGTCGCTTGATAATTCACTAACACCCAAAACACCACACTTCTTGTTCAAATAATCAACAACCCCTTCTGGTGTGAGGTTTAATTTTGCTCTTAAGAATTCAACAGCAGCTGGATCGATATCACCACTTCTTGTACCCATTACCAAACCTTCAAGTGGTGTGAAACCCATTGAAGTGTCTTGGCACTTGCCATCCTTAACAGCAGAGATTGATGAACCGTTACCCAAGTGGCAAACAATAATCTTTGAATTTTCTTTATTCAATAATTTCACAGTTTCTTCGCTTACAAATTTGTGTGAAGTACCATGGAAACCATACTTTCTTATTTTATATTGTTCGTACACAGGATATGGAATACCATACATATAAGCTTTCGCTGGCATTGTTGCATGGAAAGTTGTGTCAAATACAGCTACCATTGGAACGCCTGGCATAACTTCTCTACAACTCTTTATGCAAGCGATATTGCCTGGCATATGTAGAGGGCCCAATTCAGCGTTCTTTTCGCAAATTTTAATAACTTCATCATCGATAACTACTGATGAGTGGAAATCTTCGCCAGAGTGGAGAACTCTGTGTCCAACGGCTCCGATTTCATCGATGCTCTTGAGCGCACCCTTTTCCTTATCAAGCATAGCCTTCAAAACAATTTCCATTGCTTCTTTATGTGTTGGCATGTCTTGTTTAATAATACATTCTCTTCCATCAAAAGTTTTTTGGGTTAATTGACCACCTGTAAAAGTAATTCTTTCACATACACCCTTTAATATTACGCTTTCATCAGCCATATCAATAAGTTGATACTTTAATGATGAACTACCTGCATTAACAACTAAAATTTTCATTTCTCTATTTCCTTTTATTTTATTTTGCTTGTAAAGCAGTTATTGCTACAACTGCGATAACGTCATCTGAAGAACAACCACGTGATAAATCGTTGATAGGTTTTGCAAAGCCTTGACAAATTGGGCCTAAAGCCATATATCCACCAAAACGTTGTGCTATTTTATAGCCGATATTACCAGCGTTGATGTTAGGGAAAATAAATACGTTTGCATTTCCTGCAACTGATGAGTCTGGCGCCTTTAGTTTGCCAACTTCTGGAGCAACTGCTGCGTCAAATTGGAATTCCCCATCAAGTTTAAGGTCTGGAGCTGCTGCTTTTGCAAGTGCTGTTGCTTCTTGCATCTTTGGAACGCTCTTGAAGAACTTATCGTCGTTACCAGAACCCTTGGTTGAGAAAGAAAGCATTGCAACTCTTGGTTCGATACCTGCAATGTTCTTTGCCGTTTCTGCAGAAGAAATTGCGATATCTGCGATTTGCTGTGCATCTGGTTCAATATTGATAGCGCAGTCAGCAAAAACTGCAACGCCGTCTGGGTTGTATTTGTTTTCACCAGGAGCAACCATAATGAAACTGCTTGATACAGTGTTGATCCCAGGAGCAGTCTTGATTACTTGCAAACCTGGGCGAAGCGTGTTTGCTGTTGAGTGACAAGCACCCGATACCAAACCATCTACGTCCCCTGCTTTAAGCATAAGCGCTGCATACATTGTATAATCTTTCAAAATAGAAGCTTTAGCTGCTTCTACGTCTGCATATTCAGGAAGACCTGTCTTTTTATTGATCTTACCTGCTCTTGCATCGAACAATATTTTTGCATAATCCATCGTCTTGTCATATGTTACTGGGTCAACAATTTGAACACCTGTTAAATCAACTGACGGATTGTTCTTTGCAATTTCATCAGGATTACCCAAAAGAACAATCCTTGCAAGACCTTCTTTAACTGTTTGCGCCGCTGCAATAACAACTCTGCTATCCTCACCTTCAGGCAAAACTATGCATTTGTTCAATGCTTTGGCTTCATTTTTAATATTTTCTAAAACGTTGGACATAATATTTTATACTCCTTCATATTTTTTCTCTTTATTGTTTTGCATTTTTGATTGTTTTGTTGTAAAATATAATAAATCTAAATGCATAGCATTTTTATTTTACACCTTTTGAAAAAAAAAGTAAATCATAATTAGGGGTATTTAGACTTTTTATGAAAATTTGTGGAATAATTGCAGAATATAACCCTTTTCATTTAGGGCATTTAAGACAAATTGATTACGTTAAAAAGGTTTTGGGTGCAGAAAAAATTGTCGTTATTATGAGTGGCAATTTCACTCAACGTGGCGAAATTGCAATTTTAGATAAATTTACAAGAGCAAGACACGCCGTTATTGCTGGCGCCGACCTTGTCATCGAGCTTCCAACCGTTTTCGCAACGGCTAATGCCGAGATTTTTGCTAAAGGTGCAATCAACGTTTTATCTTCTTTAGGTATTGTTGACGGAATTTGTTTTGGGGTGGAAAGTGGCTCTGCAGATAATTATATTGCACTTGCAAAAGCAATGAATAACGAAACAAAAGAATTTAAAAAAATCTTAAAAGAAAAACTCGATAGTGGTGTCTCACTTGCAAAAGCCAAATTTGAAACTATTAAAAGCCTTGGCGGTGAGTTTGATGAAAGCCTTATATCTTCACCAAATAATATCTTAGGGCTTGAATATACTAAGGCAATTTTAAGTGCTAAAAGCGACATAAAAATATTCCCTTTGCTCCGAGACAATATCCATAACGATAAAACTATTAAAAAGGGCATAACCAGTGCGACAAGCATTAGAGAAGTTATAAAACTTAAAAAGCCTAAAAAAGCAAAGAAGAACGTGCCTCCTTTTGTGTTTAACGATTTTTGCGATTACCCGTTTGACTTTGAAAAACTTTGCCTTGCAAGTATTATCAAATCAAAAACTGAAGACTTGTCAAAAATTTTGGACTGTACCGAAGGACTTGAAAATAGAATTAAGGCATTTTCTAAAGATAATCTTATATTAGAGCAATTGGTTGATAAAGTTTCCACCAAACGCTATACTAAAACGAGAGTACAAAGGATAATACTTTCAAATCTTCTAGGAATTGAAAAGGGTTTTATTTTAGACTGTTTATCCAGCAAACTATATGCAAAAGTGCTTGCCGTTAACAGCAATGCTAAAGATATTATCACTCTTGCATGCTCTAAATCTTCCATTCCATTATTAACTAGAAAAAGCGACCAAACCTCCTTAAAGAAAACTGCCCGTTCCTGCTTTGAAAAGGACGTTTTGGCAAGCGATTTATACTCGCTTATCACTCAAAAAAAAGTCAATGAACATCAAATGATTTTTGTTTAATATTTTTAACTTTACACGCATTATCACAATGAAAAAAGGTCGCAAATTTGCGACCTTTTAATTTTTCTTTTTATTGTTTACTTTTGTTATATTCATCAAACAACTTATTGTAATTTTCAACTAATCCTTCATAGGTATAGCCTTTATATCCCATGTTAACTTCATAGTTAAACATACCATCATAACCAACTTTTTCAAGCGCACCTATAATCTTGTTCCAATCGTTTAAGCCGTCCCCAGGCATTTTGTGTTGTTCGGTGACAAAGTTATTGTCTGAAATGTGCACGGCTTTAATTCTTTTGCCAAGCCTTAATATAGCATCTTCTGGCCTTTCAGTAAGATAATGGTTAGTATCCAAAACAACGTATGCATTTGGCGCTCTATCGGCAAACGCCACGATTTTATCAATGGTATTGGTCATTCTTCCTTGCACCATATTTTCGATACAGATAGGTACGTCCGTCGCCTTTGCAAGTTCTTCTGCTGAACGACATAAACTTTCCATCGCCTGATCCCATTGCTTTTCACTAACCCATTCTCCACCTGGGTGTAATACGTATGCCTTTAAGTCATATCTCTTAAAGTACTTAAAAAACTGTGTTATCCACTTTACAATTTCCTTTCTGTCTGCTTCATATTCAGTTGAAAGATCAACCCACATTGTTGAAAAAGGAAGATGAACAGAAGTGATGTTAAGCTTGTGTTTTTTAACTAATTTCAATGCTTTTTTGAAGTTCTTAACAACGTCATCCGCATATAAACTGCCACCAAAACCGAACTCTATGTTTTTAATACCAGCTTTTTTAAGTTCTATCAACTTTTTTTCATAATTTTCATTAAATTTATACCTAAATTTACCATTTTTTAAGCCTTGTGGAATAGTGGTAGGGCAACCTACGCTAGTACTTAATTCTAACTTGTACATATTAATCTCCTAAAGTTTTATCTTTTTAAATTTTGTGCAGTTGGAATAACGTCATCAAGAGTAAGTCCCTCTTCATTTTCGAACTCTTCTTCTGCATCTTCTTTTATGTTTCCTTCTTTTTTCTCATCTTTTTGATCTGGCTTTTTCTTCCCCAAAACTGCTAGAATAAAATAACCAATAATAGGAACGAACATGCCAAAATATACACCAACTGATGGAAGCATTTTAATATTTGCATTATTGACAAAAACTTTATTGTATTCTGCACAAACGACAATTAAAAATATCAATATTAATGCATTTAACGCACTATAAATTAGCATGGAAATTTTGGAAATTGTTTGAGCCCCAATTTTACCGATTTTAATTGGAGATTCTTTATCTTTAATTAAAGTACTTACCACTCCGATTATTCCATAAACGAGCATCAAAACTGCAATCAGTAAGACCAAAATTTGAAGTATAGCAGACATAACTCCCGCAAACCCATAATCAAACATAGCCATAATGCTATAGCCATTTGCCTTTCCACCTATGGTTGTAAAAATTCCTTCACGCATTTTTATTTTTAAGTAAGGAAAAGCAAACAATATAAACGTAAACACCCCTAAAGCTGAGCAAAAAATATAAGATAAATTTTTCACGATTTTTTCTTTCATAGCCTTCTCCTTTATTATATACTTTCATTATATGTCAACTGATTTTATTTGTCAATATTTTTTCAAGTTTTATAAAACAAAAAAGGCCGAATTTTTCGACCTTCTTATTTTTATTTTTTCACTCGGTTCGCAATCCAAACTCTTTAAGGGCTTAGAAACGACGCATAACGAAGTTTATAAAGCCCCTAAAACATTTAAGGATTTAGAAACGAGTTAGGCTAGGCTCGTGCAAACGAACAGATTTGATAGACCGTCTGGTCATCAAAGTTGTGAGTTTTGCACAGAAACGACGCATAACGAAGTTTATAAGCCCCTAAAACATTTAAGGATTTAGAAACGAGTTAGGCTAGGCTCGTACAAACGAACAGATTTAATAGACCTTCTGGTCATCAAAGTTGTGAGTGTTGCACAGAAACGACGCATAACGAAGTTTATAAAGCCTTAAACGTTGCCTTGAGCCTTCATAGCCTCTGCAACTTTTATAAAGCCTGCAATGTTTGCGCCTGCAACAAGGTCATCACCAAGACCATACTTGTTTGCAGTTTCAACAGAGTTCTTGAAGATGTTTTTCATAATTGTCTTAAGTTTTTCATCAACTTCTTCTGCAGACCAGCTATAACGCATTGAGTTTTGTGACATCTCAAGACCTGAAACAGCAACACCACCTGCGTTAACTGCTTTAGAAGGAGCAACGATTACGCCGTTTGCTTTAAGGTAAGCAACTGCTTCGTTAGTAGTAGGCATGTTAGATACTTCAACATAATATTTAACGCCGTTAGCAACGATTTGTTCAGCTTCTTTCACACCAACTTCGTTTTGAGTTGCACATGGCATAATGATATCTGCCTTTACGCCCCATGGCTTTTCACCAGCAAAGAAAGGAACACCAAACTTATCAGCATAATCTTGAACTCTGTTACGGCAAGATGCACGCATTTCGAGCATGTAATTAATTTTTTCTTCAGTGCAAACACCATCTTTGTCATAAATGTATCCATCAGGGCCTGAAATAGTAACAACCTTACCACCAAGTTCTGTAATTTTCTTAACAGTACCCCAAGCAACGTTACCAAAACCAGAAACAGCAAAGGTCTTACCCTTGATGCTATCGCCAAAGTAGTTGAGCATTTCAACAGTATAGTAAACAGCACCGAAACCAGTTGCTTCAGGACGGATTAATGAACCACCGAAAGAAATACCTTTACCGGTTAATACACCTGTAAATTCATTTTTAATTCTCTTGTATTGACCGAAGAGATAACCAACTTCACGAGCGCCAACACCAATATCGCCAGCTGGAACGTCTAGGTCTGGTCCTATATATCTGTAAAGTTCGGTCATAAAGCTTTGGCAGAAACGCATAACTTCGCCATCAGATTTGCCTTGTGGATTAAAGTCAGAACCACCTTTACCACCACCCATAGGAAGTGAAGTCAAGCTGTTCTTAAAAGTTTGTTCAAAACCAAGGAATTTGATGATTCCCAAATATACGTTAGGAGCAAATCTTAAACCACCCTTGTAAGGACCAATTGCTGAGTTGAATTGAACTCTAAAGCCCCTATTAACTTGAACTTTGCCGTTGTCATCTACCCATGGAACACGGAACATAATTTGTCTTTCTGGTTCAACGATTCTTTCAACCACGCCTGCTTCTACAAGGTCAGGTCTTTGTTCAATTACAGGTTCAATAGTTTCGAAAACTTCGGTTACAGTTTGAATAAACTCTGGTTCACCTGCATTTCTCTTCTTAACGTTTTCAAGAACGTTAATTAAGTATTGATTTTTCATTTTTTTATTCCTCCAAATTTGAATTCAAACAAAAAAAGGCAACCAAAATATATCTAATATTGGTTACCTCCTTGCGTTCTAATTTTTATGAAATAATTATATATCAAAAAAAAAATATTTGTCAAGAAAAAATATATTATTTTGTTACATAAATTCTTATTTTTTGTCAAAAATTCTCACGCTTTAGGCTGTTTTTGAGCCTTTTTAAGTTTTAAATGCAATTTTTGTTCATTAACGGCAATGATTTACGTTAAAAACAGCGCTGTAAATCCACGAAAACTGCAAAGGCTAAGAGGGCGAATAACCCTATGGTATGAATAATCCCCTCCACTCTGCGATTAAGTGGCTTTTTGCGTATGCCTTCTATTGCTGTAAAGACCACCCTAGAGCCATCTAATGCTGGGAATGGCAACAAATTAAACACGGCTAGATTAACACCAATAAAAGAGGTCATATTCAAAATTTGCCTAAATCCACCCATTTTAATTGCATCTGCCGTCACAGCAACGGTCGTTACCGTTCCCCCCAGAGAACTTATCCCCAAAGCACCGGTTATTAACTGACCTAAAATAGTAAAGATACTGCCTGCGAGCATAAACGAATATTCAAAACTTCTGCCAATCGTTTCAAAAAAGCCAAACCTTACACTGGTCGCATATAGTCCACCATCTTGCATTTGTCCATCATCATCAACTTGATAATAAATCCCTAGAGCGTTATATAAGCCAACCATATCTTCAACGTTCTCAAAATGGGTTGATGAACGCAATTGAATTTTTATATTTGTATCCTTTCCAGCACGCCTAACCTTAAAATTTACAAAATCGCCTGCCTTTTTATCTTCAACAACGTCCATAAGGTCGGTTACAAGATAAATATTTTTACCCTCGGCACCTAATATAATATCTTTTTCTTGAAAGCAGTATTCAGTTTTAATTTCAGTGGTAGGTTGCATTTTATAAGCCACTAAGGTTGTTTGCCCATAAATTCCAAACATAAGCATTATTACAAATAATGCCAAGACGTAATTCATAAATGCGCCTGAAACCAAGACTATAATTCTTTGCCACCATTTTTTATTATTAAAAGCAGTTGGGTCGTCGATTTCATCATCTTCTCCACGAAAAGCACAAAATCCACCTATCGGGAAAAGCCTAACCGAGAAAAGTTCACCGTCTTTTCTTGTCCTTGAAAAAAGTTTTGGACCAAATCCAATGGCAAATTCATCAATTCCAAACCCAAAAATTTTGCCAGCGATATAATGTCCAAACTCGTGCACGGTTATCATAACTAATAAAATTAATATAGCAAGCGCAATATAACCAATATACGCCATCACTTGCCCAAAAGATGATAAAAATAAATAATTCATTATACTCCAAATAAAAATTTTACATAATCTCTTGAAAATCTATCGGCATCTTCTAAGTCTTCTAAATGCACGTGACTAGGTCCATCAAAAGCCTGTAGCGCGCCGTAAATACCCTTATAGATATCGTTGTATGTAATTTTACCTTCAAGGAAAAGCTCAACAGCTTGTTCATTTGCACCATTTACAACTGCTGGATAAAGCCCCCCAGTTTTAGCAGATTGCAATATTAAATCAAAGCAAGGAAATCTATCATTATCCACGTTTTCAAAAGTAAGATTCTTAAGAGCGCCAAAGTCTAAACTATCAACGTTGGTTTTAAGTCTTTCTGGATATGAAAGCGCAAGCTGAATAGCAAGTTCCATGTTAGGATAGCTCATCTGCGCTATAACAGAACCATCAATTAACTCTACCATAGAGTGTATGATACTTTGTCTATGAATTATAACGTCAATTTTATCTAAAGTCGTGTTATAAAGCCATTTTGCCTCAATAACTTCAAAAGCCTTATTGACCAAAGTTGCGCAGTCTATAGTGATTTTTGCGCCCATATTCCAGTTAGGGTGCAAGAGCGCGTCTTTTGCAGTGAGAAGAGCCATTTCTTCTTTACTCTTATCTCTAAACGCACCACCACTAGCAGTTAAAATAATTCTCTTAAACGGTGCGTTAAAGTCAAAATTAAGCGCTTGCCAAACGGCAGAGTGTTCACTATCAATAGGCGTAATGTTTATCCCTTTCTCTCTTGCCATTTGCATGACTAATTCGCCACCCACAACAAGACTTTCCTTATTAGCGAGCGCAATATCCTTTCCTTTATTAATCGCGTCTAAAACAGCGATTATTCCCTTAAAACCCACAAGTGCAACCACAACTATATCTGCGTCATCAACTATGGCGTTTGTAAAGGCGTTTTCACCAAAGAAAAACTCTGTTCCTTTTGGCAAAGTATTTTTTTCAATCTCTTTAGAAAGAGTTGCCACTTGAGGACTAAACTCTTTCACTTGTGACAAAAACTCGCCGACGTTATTCCCTGCGGCGAGTGAAACTATTTTAAATTTATCTTGATGACGGCGAACAACTGACAAGGTTTGTTTACCAATCGAACCCGTGCTTCCTATAAGTGCAATTTTCTTCATGGTTTATTCCTTTTATATAAACAAGAACACAGCGTACATAAAAACCATAACAAATAGAGTTCCGTCAATTCTATCTAGCACTCCACCATGTCCCGGCATAATTTTCCCCATATCCTTTATAGCAACTTTTCTCTTTATATAGCTTTCAAACAAGTCTCCAAATATATTTACTATACTTGCAAAAAGACCTATTATAATGAAAAATAATATTGGTGAAATGAAGTTAATGGTTGGCTTAAATATAAAATACACTAAGATGCTTGCGACAACACCACCAATAGTTCCACCGATAGCCCCAGACCAAGTCTTTTTAGGACTTAATTTTGGGCAGAGTTTCTTTCCTCCCACCTTACTTCCAACAAGATAGGCAAAAACGTCTGATATTGGCGAAATCACAAAGGAAAGTAAAAGTGGAATAAAGCCTTTTTCCCCAAAATCATTTGTCAAAAGCATAGTCAATAAAAAGAGAGCTGGATAAACGAATAACAACGCTGACCACAAACAAGTTTTTATATCTTTATTTTGAACTAAAGCTGAAATTACAGTTATTATTTCAAATACTAAAATCAACAAAAAGGCAAGTACAAATCCCAATTCATTAAAGATTACGTGCTGACCTAAAACATAGACAGGCACGAACAAAACAGAAAAAACAATCGAGAGTACAAACGCGCCATTAACAATTTTTTGTCTTAATGCCCTAGCAAGCTCAAAAGTGCCAACAACTACAAAAAGACAGGTTAGTAGATAAAAAAACTTATAATCTACAAACTGTCTCAACAAAAAAAATGCAGTTAAAATAGCGACGTATATCGCTCCACTAATCGTTCTTGTTTTCATCTTCTATCTTTCCAAACCTACGCTTTCTTTGACCATAGCTTAACAATGCCTTATCAAGCTCGTTTTCATCAAAATCTGGCCATAAAACGTCAGTAAAATAAAATTCACTATAAGCACCTTGATATAGTAAGAAATTAGAAATTCTAAGTTCGCCACCCGTTCGAATAATGAGGTCTGGTTCCCCACACAAAGCAGTATCAAGGTTTTCTAAAATATTTTTGTCTGTAATTTCTTTACCGTCTTTTATAAGCTTATTTACAACCCTAACAATCTCTTGCCTTCCACCATAGTTAATAGCAATGTTGAGATTGTTACCCATATTGTTTTGACTCTTTTTCTCACCGTCTTCAATTACTTTAATCAAGTCTTTGCTAAGTCCCTCTCTTCCACCGATTACCCTTAGCCTAACGTCATTTTTTACGACCTTGCCTATAAACTTTTTAAAGTATTCTTTTAGAAGTTTCATAAGCTGTTCAACTTCTTCTTTTGGGCGAGCCCAATTCTCTGAAGAAAAAGCGTAAAGGGTTAAGGACTTAACCCCCTCATTAAAGGCGTGCGTAACGATTCGGTCAACGTTTGCCGAACCAGCCCTATGCCCGTAAGAACGCTTTTTACCAAGTTTTTCAGCCCATCTTCCGTTGCCGTCCATAATAATACCGACGTGCGATGGTGTTTTTATTTTATCCATTAAACAGAAAGAATATCCTTTTCTTTTTCAGCACAAAGTTTATCGATTTTTTCAATGCTTTCAGCAATAAATTTATCAACGTCCTTTTCGCAAGTTGCGTGTTCGTCTTCAGAAAGTTCTTTGTTGTTTTTCATTTTCTTCAATTCATCCATTGCATCACGACGAATGTTTCTAATTGCAACCTTGCTATCTTCTGCCATTTTCTTGATTTGTTTAACTAGTTCTTTTCTTCTTTCTTCTGTAAGCGCTGGGAAAACAAGTCTTATAACCTTACCATCGTTAACTGGTGTTATGCCAAGGTTTTCAGCGAGAAGTTGCTTTTCAATAATTTTGAGCATAGATGCATCCCAAGGCGCAATAACCAAACACCTACCTTCAACAACTGAAAGGTTTCCCACTTGATTTATTGGGGTTGGCGTGCCATAATAATCAACAAGCACCTTGTCCAAAATATGTGGATTTGCTCTACCTGCACGAATGGTAATATATTCGCTGTTTAAAACGGAAATGGTCTTATCTGCCCTTTCCATAGTTTCCATCATAATCATTTCAAATTGTTCATTTTCAATAGCCATCTTATTTTCTCCTCTTTTTTATTCTTCTATAAGTGTTCCAATTTTTTCGCCACATACAGCGCGCATGAGCGCGTCTTTTTCAAACAAGCCGAATGCCAAAACTTTTATGCCGTTTTCTCTACACAAGGTAATCGCTGTAGTATCCATTGCCTTTAATTCTTTTTCAATGTATTCTTTATACGAAACAACTTCAAGTTTTTTAGCGTTTGGATTTACTCTTGGATCTGAATCGTATATACCGTCAATATTCTTTGCCAAAAGCAACACGTCTGCGCCTATATCTGCCGCCCTTAAAGCTGCTGCCGTATCGGTTGTAAAGTGTGGGTTGCCCGTTCCACAAGCAAAAATAACCACTCTGCCCTTATTTAAGTGAGAAATTGCCCTTCTTAATATATATGGCTCTGCAACCTTAATTATATCAATAGCAGTTTGAACTCTCGTTTGAACGCCCTTTCTCTCTAACGCGTCTTGAATACCCAAAGCGTTGATAACAGTTGCAAGCATGCCCATATGATCTGCTGTTGCACTATCCATTTCCTTGCCTTGTCTTCCACGCCAGAAGTTGCCACCGCCAACAACGATACCTATTTCTAAACCGAGGTCTTTAACGGCTTTAATTTGGTCGGTAATTTCACTTAAAACCTTTTCGTTGATACCAGTCCCGTTTTCTCCAGCAAGCGCTTCGCCAGAAAGTTTTATTAGAACTCTTTTGTAAACTGCCTTTTGCATAAAAGTTATCTCCTGTCTGATTTAAAATTAAATTATCTTTTTTATTATATACTATTTTTAGAATTTTGTCTATATTAAAAAACAAGTTGAGTTAAAAAAAGATAAATTTTTGACAAAATAAAACAATATGCGCCCACGTGGCTTATTGGGGCGCATATAATTATAAGCATATTATTTTCTTTTATTTAACTTTTGTTGCCTTAACCAGTAAGACATAACGAATGAATGTGGCAATATCTTTGCAAGAAGCATTTGAAACCTTGCAATAAACCCAAACTTAGAAACGTCCTTTTTTCTCTTGGCATCTCTATATGCCCTTTTAACTATTTGACTAGCCTTATACATAGCCACGTATTTTTTAACAACTGCATTTTCATCTTTCTTAACTGCCCTGTCAAAAAATTCAGTCTTGGTCCAAAACGGACAAACGGCTGTTGTCGTAACACCTTGCCCTTTAAACTCACGATTTAAAGAGCGCGAAAAACTCAACACAAACGCCTTTGTAGCCGCATACACGTTTATATATGGAACAGGTTGCATTGCAGCAACTGATGCAACGTTTATTATGTTGGAGTTTTTAGACATATAAGGAAGTGATAATTGACACATATAAACGACTGCTTTGCAGTTTAAATCAATCATATTTAGATTGACTTTTTCATCCACCTCATCCATCCTACAAAACTTGCCGAAACCACTGCAATTTACTAACAATTTTATATCCGGCTTTTCCTTTTCTAAGAGGCTTTTATACTCGTCAATCGTGCTGTCCTTTGTTAGATCAAAAGGCAAAACTTTTGCTCTTATTTTAAGTTTATTCGCAAGTTCAGAAAGTCTTTCAAAACGCCTTGCAATAAGCCATACTTCATCAAATTCACCAAACGAAGTAAGGGTCGATGCAAACTCTTCACCTATACCACTCGATGCACCCGTAATAACTGCAACTTTCATTTTCTTCACCTTTATTATAAATTATTTTTCTTGTTCTTTTTTAATTTTTTCTATTTGTTCTTTAATAAGTTTATAATTCTTATAAGGCTCAACAATATTAGAAAAAGCGTAAGGCACACCATTTGTTGTGTTAATTGGGCTTGACATACTCCCAAATCTAATACTACCCGTTGTGCCACCTAAAATTTTATCTATAACACTCATATAAACGTCGGTTGCACCTATTGTCAATATATCAAGACTCTTAAAGTCAACACCAAACACACCCGTGCGAATAATCGCTCTTTCGTTTGTAATGACAAAACACGTGTTTTTAATATATAGTTTTGTACATATAAAGCAAATTATTAAGGCTAGCAAAAACACTCCTAATGGAATAAGTGCAAATATAGGTTTGCAAGGTTCAGCCCCCTCTTCTGGAACAAACATCGCTAAAAGTGCCATACCACACACAAAAATAGCGATTAATATAGTCGCAACAAGATTACTAACCCAAACTTTTTTCTTGCTTGGTAAAAATGATAAAATTATAGTTTCTTTTTCCTCTAAAATAGCCTCAAATTTTTCTTGCATAATTTTTCTCCTTTTCTTTTTCAATTATACAATAATATAAACTGCTTGTCAATAAATAAAAAAAACACCGCCGATAAAATCAGCGGTGTTAATATCAAAGAAAAAATTATTTTTTCATTTGTGCTTCAACTTCAGCAGCAAAATCGTCGCTTCTCTTTTCTAAGCCTTCGCCCATTTCAAAACGAACAAATCTCTTAACAGAAAGTTCTTTGCCCATCTTTGCACCAGCATCTTTAACGAGTTTTTCGATATTCATGCCAGGGTCTTTAACGAATGCTTGACAGAGCAAGCAGTTTTCATCATAGTACTTATTAATTTTACCTTCAACCATCTTGTTGATAACCATTTCTGGTTTAGAAGAAAGTTTAGGATCGTTCTTAATTTGAGCAAGTAAGATTTCCTTTTCGTGTTCGATAACGTCAGCAGGAACTTCTGCAGGAACTAAATAAAGTGGTTTTGCAGCAGCGATTTGAAGTGCAACGTCGTGTGCCAATTCTTTTGTAGCGTCACAAGTGCAACCATCGATTTCAACTAAAACGCCAACTTTACCACCCATGTGGATATAGCTTTCAACAACACCATTTTCAGCCGTGAACTTTGCAAAACGACGGATAGCAATTTTTTCGCCGATTTTTGCAGTTGCATTGATTGTTTCTTCACTCTTATCTGCAACTAATTGGTCGATATCCTTAACGTCGTTCTTAAGAACGTATTCAGCAACGCCCTTAACGAAAGCGATGTATTGGTCACCCTTAGCAACGAAGTCTGTTTCACAGTTAACTTCAACGAGTGAAGCTGTGTTGCCTTCAACCATAGCAAGAACAAGACCTTCTGCAGCGATTCTTGATGCCTTCTTAGCAGCAGTAGCAATACCTTTTTCTCTCAAAAAGTCAACAGCCTTTTCCATATCGCCGTTTGTTTCTGTCAATGCCTTTTTGCAGTCTGCAACACCGGCACCAGTCTTTTTACGAAGTTCCATTATATCTTGATTTGTAAACATATCTAATTCACTCCCCTTTTATAAATTATTCAGCGTCAGCAGGTGCTTCTACAACTGCTTCAACGCTTACAGATTCAGCATCTTCTTCAACTCTGAATTCTTCGCCTTGGTTTGCTTCAATAACAGCGTTAGCGATTACTGATGCGATGAGTTTAACTGCACGAATTGCATCATCGTTACCAGGGATTACGTGGTCAATAAGGTCTGGATCACAGTTTGTATCGGTAATAGCAACGATAGGGATATTTAAATCTCTTGCTTCTTTAACAGCAATGTCTTCTTGTTCTGGGTCAACGACGAACATTAAGCCAGGAAGACTTCTCATTTCTTTAATACCACCAAGGTTTGCTTCTAGCTTGTCTCTTTCAACTTTAAGACCAGCTACTTCTTTCTTTGGAAGAAGGTCGAATTCGCCCATCTTTTCCATATTGTTGAGTTTGTTTAATCTTTCAACTCTAGATCTAATTGTCTTGAAGTTTGTAAGCATACCACCGAGCCATCTTTGGTTAACGTAGAATTGACCACATCTTTCAGCTTCTTCCTTGATAGCGTCTTGAGCTTGCTTCTTTGTTCCAACGAAAAGTACGCTCTTGCCTTGTTTAGCAAGTTCTACTACGAAAGGATAAACGTCGTTTTCGATAAGTTCAACCGTCTTTTCAAGGTTGATGATATGAATACCGTTTCTTTCGCCATAGATATACTTTTTCATCTTTGGGTTCCATCTTCTTGTTTGGTGACCGAAGTGAACACCTGTTTCAAGAAGTTGCTTCATTGTAATAACTGCCATAAAATTTACCTCCGTTATTCCTCCCCGACGCCGTTTTATAGGGGTAACATTTCCACCGACTTAAATTTTTTTATGGAAACACGAAAACCCCACTTGCTATTCGGGTGCGAATTTTTGCTTGTATATTTTAGCATAAAACACATATATTGGCAAACGTTTAAGCGGGGTTTTTAAAGTTTTTTTATTAAGTTTTTCAGTTTTTTAATATTTATATTAATTGCTTTTACACGGTTTTTGGAAGTGCAGTTTTTATTTGACCCAAATAATCATCAAAACTAAATTTCTTTATATCATATTTGCCGTCTTGATGCCACACTTCTGTAATAGAGGCGTTTGAGGTCCAATCTAATTCATTTATACCATCTTCGCCTTTACCCAAAAAATAACTGCACAAACACTTTATAACGCCACCGTGCGTGCATATAACTATGCTTTTATTATCGTTTTCCCTGATTAGTTGTTCTATTTTCTTGGTTGCGCGAAGGTATAGCTCTCCCCACTCTTCTCCGCCTTTCGGCTTTGAACCTTTTTCTCTATTTGACCATCTTTCAAATTCCTTTGGATGTAGCTTTATCAATTTTTCATAAAGCATTCCTTCCCACTCCCCAACTGCAAGTTCTATAAAATCCCTATCTTGAATTATAGGCAAGTTTAAAGCATTTGCAACAGGCTTAATGGTGTTTATTGCGCGACACAATGGGCTTGAATATATTTTATCAATCTCAAGGTTTGCAAGCATATATCCGCAAAGCAACTTGGCTTGTTCAATGCCGTATTCCGCAAGGTCACAATCATAATGTCCAGTCAATATACCTTGCTTATTCCCCACGCTATATCCGTGTCTTACAATATAAATTTTAACCATTTTTATTTCCCTTTCACTTAAAATTCTTTGGATATTATATCATAAGGCTAAACAATAGTCTACTAAAACACTTCATTTGTCCGTGTTTTTAGTATTCCTTTTAATTAATCCTATAACCAAAAACATCAAAGATAATACTAGCATGGTTAGACAAATTATTAGATGGACGTTTTGTTCGATAGTAGCCCCAACAATCCATTTTGATAAGTTTGCCTTAAAGATGTTTATATCGTTAAGTACTTTTTGTACGTGTGGATTTTTCACCTTTATTAATGCCGGTGGCAAATACAAAATAACATTTATAAAAAATAAAATAATACTTGTCTTAACAAACTTATTTATTTTTAAAAATCTAACGCATAAAAGCAAATTTAATATCAAATAGACACCCCCAGCGATAGGTAAAGCAAGTTTAAAATACCACCAACCCGTGCTTGATAAAGTATATAGATTTATTGCTATAAGAAGTACGTTAAGCAATATAAAATCAATAGCAATAGAAATAAAATCATTATACTTTTTTATACCTGAGAACACATTATACTTTGCTATATATATGGGTGCAAAAATTATAACTAAACCTAATAAGACCGATAACGAAACAATCCAAAACCATTTGCCGTTAGTATAAACACAGCATACTCCTAAAAGCAAAATTAATGCTAAATACTCAAAAAGTGGGATTAAAACGAGTTTGTGTTTTCTTATTAGTTTAGGTAAATTGGTAAACGTAAAAGCGAGTATTAGTGTAGATAAAACAATCCAAAACCAAGAAAGCGTTTTGTCTATCGCCAAATTACAGATAAAGCAAGGTATAAGCGCCAAGGCATAGGCAACATAGAAAAACAAACTCCATGTAAACGAAAATTTTCGCCACCTTTTTGCTAAAAGTTTGTCTTCCCTCGCCTTATTGTCTACACTTGCTGTTATTAGTTCATGTTCTGTTACACCCAAAATCTCAGAGAGTTTTGGCAATAAAGTTATATCTGGGTGGGTAATATTTTTCTCCCACTTGCTTATGGCAGATTCCGACACAAACAGCATTTTTGATAATTCTTTTTGCGTCAAATTTTTCTCTTTTCTTTTTTGCCTTAAAAATTCGCCAAAACTATTTTGCATCTTGTTCTCCTTGTTTTTTTATAGCTATATTGTATCATAAGTTTTTCATTTTTGCACTGATATTCATCAACTTAACCACTTGAATATTTTTCAAGTATCAAAAACAAAAACAGCGAAGCACTGCATTGTGCTTCGCCGTAATTTTATAAATAATTATTTTAATTATTTTTCGTCTTTGTAAATTTCCTTAAAGTATTTATAAGTATCAACTTTTAATTCGCCACAAGCAGGTTCGTCACAAGCAATGATAGCGTCCTTATGAAGTTGAAGTGCACTTATAGTCCATGCGTGGTCAACACCACCTTCTATGCAATGGCGAAGCGCACGAGCCTTGTTGTGGCCGTTGATTAAAAGCATAACTTGTTTAGAGTCACACACCGTGCCAACACCAACTGAAAGTGCCGTTTTAGGAACTTTATTAACGTCATTATCAAAGAAACGAGAGTTTACGATTAACGTATCTTCAGTCAAAGCACGAACGCCCGTTCTTGAAGAAAGAGAAGTAAATGGTTCGTTGAACGCAATGTGTCCGTCAACACCACTACCACCCATAAATAAATCAATTCCACCATATGATGCGATTTTATCTTCATATCTCTTGCACTCTGCTTCCAAGTCTTCAGCCATACCGTTAAGGATATTTATGTTTTCTCTTGGAATATCGATGTGGTTAAAGAAATTGTCGTGCATAAAATACCAATAACTTTGATCGTGTTCTCTAGGAAGCCCCACGTATTCGTCCATATTAAACGTTACAACGTTCTTAAACGTTACTTTACCAGCCTTGTTCATTTCAATCAACTTTGCGTAAACGCCAAGTGGAGATGAACCCGTTGGAAGTCCAAGAACAAAAGGACGGCTTTCTTTGTGATTGTTAATGGCATTTGCGATGTGTTCTGCAGCCCAAGCGCTCATTTTGTCGTAATTTTCTTTGATAATTACTTTCATACTTTTTTATAACCCCTCAAATAGTTTAAGTTTTTTCAACCCACTTTTTTATTATACAACTATGAATTTCATTTGTAAATATTTCTTTTAAAATTTTTTCAAAAAACACAAAAAAATTTTTATAAAAAGTCCATTAAACGCATGGTTAAGGCATTTAAACGCACCTTTTAAGTTATTTATATGCCAAGAAAACGACAAAAAGTGCAACACTTTTTGTTAAGAAAAACTAAAAAATCAATCATTTTTATATTAAAAAACGAGAGAATTGCTCGTTGTAAAATTTATTTATTACACAATGATTATAAGTAAAATCTAAAAACAGCGTTTATCAAAAGATAAGCGCTGTTTTTAATTAATTAAGCAAAAAACTTTTATATTTTTAAAATTCTAACTATGTTATCCATAGTTTTTTTCAAGTTTTCTTCACTCTTATATCTACTAACTGAAAAGTCCTCAGGCATACAGTTAATTGCAAACACTGAATTTATTCCGTTGTCGTAAACCGAAGAAATATCGCCGTCTATTCCACCAACGACTGCAATGACAGGCACGTTTTTCTCTTTAGCACGTTTTGCAACGCCACTTATAACTTTACCCTCTAAACTTTGAGAATCTATCTTTCCTTCGCCTGTAAACACAACGTCTGCATTTTCAAGCAAGTTGTCAAAGCCAACAGTATCTAATACTACGTCAATGCCCATCTTCATGATTGCATTAAAGAATACTGCCATACCACCTGCCATACCACCAGCTGCACCGGCACCAACGAGTGAAGAAACGTCTTTACCAAGGTCACGGCTTGCAATGGCACAAATATGTTTTAAGCCCTCATCGAGTATTTTAACTTGTTCACTATTTGCACCTTTTTGTGGAGCATAAACGTATGCCGCCCCATTTTTCCCATAAAGAAAGTTCTTAACGTCACACATCAAAGTAATCTTTACCGAACCTAATTGGTCTCTTGACCTTTCAATCTTAGCAACCTTTGAAAGCGTTTCACCCGTAGGAATAAAGCCCTTGCCATTTTCATCAAAAAAGGTAATGCCAAGTGCCGAAGCAGTGCCACAACCAAAATCGTTTGTTGCAGAACCACCTAGCCCCAAAATTATCTCTTTTACGCCCTTTTTAATAGCGTCTTTAATCAAGAGCCCCACACCGTAAGTAGTGGCTTTCATAGGGTCTTTTCTATCTTCTACAAGTGGAAGTCCTGAACACGCAGCCATCTCAATAACTGCAATATTGCCGTTATCCAAAAGCCCGTAAAAACCTTGCATAGGTTCAAAGAACGGATTGACCGTCGCGCAGAAAACCCTTTCGCCTTTAGTTGCACTTAAAAAGCAGTCAACACTACCTTCCCCGCCGTCCGCAACGGGAATTTCAATAACTTCTGCATCAGGATAGTGCAAAGTTATTCTATCTTTCATAATTTCGCATATTTGTTTTGAAGATAGCGTTCCTTTAAACGAATCGGGAACAAGTAAAAATTTTTTCATATTTACCTCTAAATTTATAATATTTTAATATAAAAACTATTCTTTTTCTTTGGCTAAAGGTGAAACGCCTGCCTTTTGTAAAATTAAAACGATTGTTGGCACTAATATCAGTTGCAAAACCACACCAACCACGCTATCTACAAAAGCACCTTTTATAAATAGTGCAAACGTAAACGCGTTGCCCATAAAAGACCATAACAAGAGGGTTACTATTCCCCAAACAATTCTACCTATAAGCATAGCGACGATTAAAGAAATAAATATCCCACCTTTAACATTAAACAAAGCGCCATAAAGTAGCCCTGAAACTAATCCGTAAGCACAAAGTTCAAACGCCATACCCACTGCGTTTGGATATAGGTTTGGCATTCCAAACGTTACCGAACGCAAGAGTGGTGCAATAAACCCTATAAGTCCACCGTAAAGCCCTCCACATAGCATTCCACACAAAAAGATTGCAACGTGCATCGGGTTCATTATTTTTCCTAAAATTCTAATCTGCCCTGTAAAAAATGGCAACACCAACGCCAAACACAAACAAACTGCAGAATAAACTATTTTTAAGGTTTGATTTTTATTCATTTCTATTCCTCAACGATTACTGAAACCCCGTCAGGAATTATAGTCAAACTTAACTCTTCTTTCTTTAAGATATTCTTCGCTTTGGTTAGTGCATCTTGTATAGACTCTGCGTGAATCATCTTCATATCTTCGACCATTTCTCTTGGGCAAGAAGACACCAAAATTATGGTGGCTTTAAGCATAATTCTTGCCAAAATTTGCGATTGCCATTGGTCCACAACAGTTTCTAAAGGTGGTGTTGCAAGGAACTTTTGCATAAGTTCGTTTGCACTCGCACAGTCCTTAAAGGTGTGATAGAAGTTTTTTCCACCATGTCCATCACTCGCTTTTGCAAGCATAATAATACACCCGCCGTCGTTTACAGTTGCTTCAGCAGCCGTCATACCCTTAACTGCTTGATAAATATTTTGGTCAAGCGGATAACCACCGTTGGTAGAAATAACAACGTCTGCCTTTTGTGCTGAAACTTTACATTTTTGCATTAAGAACTCAACGCCTTTTGCGTGTGCCTTTTCCACGTCTCCTGCAACGGCAAATATTGGGTCGTGTTCTGCGTTAATAACCACGTTCACTATAAACGCAAGGTTTGCTTTTTTTGCAGCGTATATCATATCTGCATGAACGGGATTTCCATCAAGAACACCCGTCCTTGCCCTTTGGTGATTTATGAACGTTGCATTGTGATTGAACATGACTGTCTCTCTTGCACAAACCCCAGGTAGAACGCTCTTTCTGCCACCTGAAAAGCCTGCAAAAAAGTGTGGTTCAATAAACCCTTCAGACACCAACAAATCGGCTTCTGCCGCAATTCTATTTAGGATAAATCTTCCACCTGAAGGAAGATCACCCACATACACAAGATTTTTCTCATCGTCGCAATCGTGAATAACGATTTTCTCGTTTGCAACTATTTCTTCTCCAAACTTTGAGATTAATTCGTCTTTGGTTGTTGTTCTATGCAAACCCGTTGCGATTAAAATTGTTATATCTGCGTTAGGGTTGCCCTTTCTAATTGCTTTAAGCATTAGTGGAACGATAACTTTACTTGGCACAGGCCTTGTATGGTCTGATGCAATCAAACACACTTTATTTTTACCTTTTGCAAGCACTTCTAACTTTTCCGTTCCAATAGGGTTTTCCATGGCATTTTTAACGATGCTTTCTTTATCCTCTAATGCAACGTAATTATGTAGTTTAGTCGTTAATACACCTAAAACCTTTTCTTCTTCAATATTAAAATCTATTTTTTCTTTGCCGTATGGCAACTTTAAATTTATCATTTTATCAATAATCCTACTTTAATTAATTATATTATAAAATTGATAATTGTCAATTTTTACAATATAATTTTCTTTAACTTTACTAATAAAATCACCCCTAACGTTAAAAAACTTCGGGGTGTGACATCATTTTGATAGATGCTTTTCAAAAAATTAGCACCTTTTTTATTCTTTTACTTTAATTTTATCTTCTATTTCTTCATAAGTAACTTTAATCGTTTTAGAAACGTTTAGGTTATCAAGAGAACCATAACTATGATAGTATGAAACCAAAAATCCGTCTTTTGTTTCGATTATAACAGGATAGCAATAGGTTTCTTCTGGGTCATCTTCAAGCAAAACACAATCGTTAACAAAGTTAGGTGCAAACACTTGATTTGTGTTTTCAAAACTCTTGCCACCATCTTTACTTATTGCACACAATAAAGGCGTTCTTCTTGGCCAGCCAACGTTCTTTGCCTTTAAGTTTATTGGGCTATATGGCTGTGGATTATAAACAGCGAGCATTAAATCTTTTACCCTTTCAATTAGCATTGGCGAGTTTGGAGAAGTAAATTTCCAGTTTGGCATAGGTGTTGACCAAGTCTTTCCACCATCGCTTGAATAAGATTGCCATTGATGTCCGTATCCCGTTCTGCAATACATCCAGAGCCTGCCGTCGTCAAGCTCAATTACCCCTGGTTCTTGTAAGCCTACTGCATCATCATATACAGGATAAATATCATCGCACAAATAATCCCAAGTGCGACCATTATCATCTGAATAGATAAATGCTATACTACCAGCCGTAAACTTTTGCGTTTCCATATCGGCTTGGCGTGACATAGTTAGAAGCAATCTGCCACTCTTTAGTTGAATAAGTCTATGGTTAACCACGCAAAAATACCCCGGTACTTTAGAGCATTGAATTTCTTCACTCCACGTTTTGCCATCATCACTTGAATAGCGATATCTTGGCATACAAGTTGCAAAACCAGTCTCTAGATTGCCTTTAGCATCCTTTATGTCATCCTTTCTGCAATAAATCATACCGAGTTCGCCGTTTTTTAATTTTAATAAACTCACAGCCATAAGATTAAGGCAATCTTCTGGTTTTTCAAGTAAGACTTCCGGCTTTGTCCAAGTTTCGCCCTCATCACTTGAATAGCAAACAGCTATCCTTGCAGTTGCGTGGTCTTCACGTGACTTTCCAACGTATTCGGTATAAGCATACATAATTCTTCCGTCGTCTAAACGAGCCATACTACCTTCGCCATTACGTGGGTTATTTTCACTGGTATTAAGAATTAAAACTTCTCTTCCAACTTTTTTCATTGTTTTCTCCTTACGATACAAGAATACTTAAGAAATCCTTATCTTAAAGACAGCCTTCTTAACTTTTTTCACAGAATCTAAAACCACGCCTGCTTTATGCAATTCATCTGGTAAACACAAACAAACAACATTGTCTTTTAGGTCGATTGCCTTATAGTTTTCTGCTATTCCCAACGCATAATCGCCGTCTTTTTGATAAGGGGTTGTAATACTATCGAACTTTTCTGCCAACAACACCTTTTCCGAATTATTAATAGCATAATGAATATCTATATAATCTTTATGAATTTCAAACACGTTGTCGGTGTTTTGTTTAGTGTCGTATTCAAAGACGTTAACGTAAACGCCGTCACAAATATCGTGTCTTCCAGAAGATATAGAACTCATATCGTTGTTTTTTATAAAATCAAGGATGCTTGCCGTAATTTTTTCTGATATTACAGTGCAATCTTTTAATTCTTCAATCTTTCCTATCCACATATCTTTTCTCCTTATAGATTTAGATAGTTCCTATTTTTAAATCATATCAAAAAATCCAATTTTGTCAAGGTCTTCTTTAAGTTTTGATTTTTCTTCTTCAGTCTGAAGGCGTGCAGGATATGCTGTATAGCCCATATCAAAGCCCATAACCCCCATAATATCTTTCCAACGAGAGATGTTTAAGCCTAACGCAACGCCAACAACTTGGTTTAACTTTCTTTGTGCAATCAACGCTCCAGCCATATCATTAGCCTTAAATTTATCGTAAATTTCCACAGCAAGTTTTGGAACTATATTATAGGTTGTACCTATTGCGCCGTCTGCACCAACAGAAAGTCCACATATCATACATTCGTCTGGTCCGTTAAGAATATCAAACTTATCACCAACGCTTGCAGTTATTTTTTCAAAAGCATAATAATCTGCAATAGACATTTTAAGACCTGCCACGTTTTCAATGTTAGAAAGTTCTTTGGCAAAACCAACCAAGTTTGCACTTACTGCCGATGCTACGAAAGGATTTATGTATGCATATACGGGGTGTTTACTCTTTTTTGCCAAGGTCTTATAGTATTCTAATATTTCGTTCACACTATAATATCCCATTAATGATGGTGGCAATGAAGAAACTGCTTGTATATCCAAATTGTTTGCGTGTTCAAGAAGGTCCATCGTTTCATCAAAATGGCCTGCTCCAATATGCGCAATAATTTGCCCCCTACCATTGTTTGCTTCAACCGTTGCTTCTAACATTTGCTTTCTTGTCTTTGAAGGTAAAACAACACATTCACCCGTTGCCCCACCTACGTAAAAACCCTTTAGTCCGTTATCTAGATGATAATCAACCATTTTTTTAACAGTGCCTTTTTTTACATCTAAATTTTCATCGTAAACCGAAAACAATGCGCTATATACGCCCTTTAATAATTTCATTTTTATTTCTCCTTTTTTCTTTTTTATACTATTTATTTTTGTTCATAGGTTTTGCCCACATCTTACAACACGCCTTGTCAACGTTATCATAGTTGCCTTCTATTTTTATGCCATACTTTTTTGCAACTCTTGAATAAAGCACGTCGCAATGCTCGCAATAATCGTAATATGGATTGCTATATCCCAATTTGTTAAGCATGCCCCTTGATGGACAGCCCCTCATATCGATTTCAAAATACTCTTTTTCTTCATCATAGGTCATCGTGAAATCGCAAGCCTCTTCATTAAGACTCTTGTTCCAGTAATTCCAACAGCCCTTAAGACCTTCCTTTTCAATTTCTTCGCCAAGGCGTGGTTGAACGAAAGTGTCTGAAATATAGTTCCAATACTCTATAACTTCTTTTTTGCCGTTTTTCTTTTCCAAATACTTAAACAACTCACTATAAAGTGGTATAAATTCCGTACAAGAAACCATATTATTTCCTCCTCATAAACACAAATTCCGTGCCACCGTCTTCTTCATTATAATATTTAACTTCAAAATCAAGATTACACATATCTGCTAAAACCTTATAGGTCGTATACGTGGTTTCCTTATACCATTTTGAAACGTTATGTCCAATTAATTTCATATAAGTAACTGCTGGACATTTATTAACGGTAACTTTCAAACTATCTTCAGTAAGTTCCGTACGTAAATTTTCAGACCACTCTTCTTTTTCATACACGTTGATAAAGTTTTCTTCTAGTGCTTTTAAGCCCATTTCCATATACTTTTCAACGAGTAATTTGTAGAAACTTTTTGCATATTGAGTTAAATATTCTTTTACTGCATCATCGCCGTATTTTTCACCCACGTAAGTTATTCCGTTATCTGCCGAAACGTGAAAATCTCTGTGTAAATATTTGTTGTCAGATGCCTTTCTGTCTATAAATAATTTATCCATAACTACCCCTTTATTTATTCCAAAGCCAAGGTTGTAAAACTCTTTGGTCAACGTCCTTAAACGCAAGCGTGATTTTCTCACGAGCAAGGTCGCTAATCCTTTTAACACCCACAAGGTCGATATTTTCTTTAACTTGTTCTGGCTTTTCTGCGCCCATAACCAATGAAGAAACGCCGTTTAAGTCTCTAATATAAGAAATAGCCATACCAGCAATACTCATATTTTCTTCTTCTGCAATCTTTCTAACCTTCTTCAATGGTTCTTTGGCATTTTGCAAAACTCCGTTAGGCAAAGTTTCAGGGTCACGGAAGAATAGCCCTTGTAAGAATACACTGCGAATAAAAACCATAACGTCTTTTTCAGCAAGTTTTTTAATCTCTTTGCCGTTTGCGTTTTTAACGTCCATCATATTGAGTGGAAGTTGCACTGCTTCAAAGATATCGTTTTCTAAAACCATATCAACGTAGTCAAAGTGATTGAGCGATGCGCCAACTTTATCAACAAGATTTTCGCTTTGCAATTTTTTTAGAACGTTAACGAGTGTTTTGCCATAAACTTCTACATCCTTTTCGCTGTGAGAAAGAAGGAGTGGAAGTTTATCGTAGTGCAAGCGTTCAAGTGAGTTTTCAACCTGTGTTCTAATGATTTTTTCCACGTCGTTGTCACTTAAGCCGTCTTCAAATTTGCCGACCCCAAATTTGGTCACGATAATAGGTTTATCTTTTTTGCTTTTAAAGAAATCGCCAACTACCTTTTCGCTAGTACCGTAATCAGAAGAAGTGTCAAACGAAGTGATGCCACCATTAATTGCAGTTTCTAAAACTTGGCTTGCAAGTTCTTCACTTGGTTTGCCTTCAGCATTGTTTATGCCGTAATTCATGCCGAGTTGAACTGTGCCAAGCGTTATTTTTGAAATTTTATTTTTATCAAAGTTCATTTGTTCGCTCCTTATTTTGCAGTGTAGCCACCATCAACAGGGATAACCGTACCAGTGAGATAAGCAGAAGCATCTGATGCCAAGAAAACAACAGCACCAACAAGGTCTGTTTCGTTTGCCATACGCTTTAAGAATGTTCTGTCGTTATATCTTTCAACAAAGATAGGGTCTTGGTTGTTGAAGAATCCACCAGGTTCTAAGATGTTGCAACGAACACCTTTAGGACCATAATAACTTGCCATAAATCTCGTTAAGTTGGTCATACCACCCTTGTGGAAGAAATAGTCAGCAGCACCCGTTGCATTAAAGCTGCAATCTCTATAAAGAGTATCGTCAAAACCAAGCAAGCCCATATAAGAACCAATATTTATAATGCTACCAAAACCTTGTTCAGCCATTTTGTTGCCAAAGGCTCTACACATAGCAAAGATACCTGTGCCGTTTACTTCCAAACTCTTGTTAAATAAAGCAATGTCGCCATCAAAAGGCATTTTAACTCTTAAAACCGCGTTGTTAACGAGAATATCGATAGGTCCTTCTTTAGAAAGTTTGTCAACTAAAGCAAGTATAGACTTTTCATCGCCTTGGTCTAAAAATTCGCTTTGCGCCTTGTAGCCTTGAGCGACCAATTCATCAACGTATTGTTGATTTTTTTCGGTATTTCTTGATGCGATTATAACTTTTGCACCCATTTGGCAAAGCCCAAGTGAAATTTGTCTGCCGTAAAGACCACTGCCACCTGTAACTACTGCCGTTTTACCTTCTAATGAAAACATTTTTTGCATTTGGTTCATAATTTTTCTCCTATAAAAATATGTTTATTTATCTATTTATCAACAATGAATAAGCATTGTTATAAAAAAGGTCTTGTATTTGGCTTTGCTTTAAATCAAGCATTAACGCCGTTTGCCTTACTGCCATAAGATTTTCTTCCAACACCTTCCACAGTTTAAGGTCTTTTGTTATTTCAGGATGTTCAAAATCATATATCCAATAGAACTTATCAGCAAGCGAAATTGCTTTTCCCACTAAATTTGAGATAGGAAAATCTGACCCCCACATAACACGGCTTAATCCACAAGTCTTAATTATTTGGAACATTGCAGGCACTTCGCAAACTGCTGAAAAATCAAAGAAAACGTTGTCTAAGTCCTTTAATTTTTCCACCGATTCAAACCCCGTCCAAGATGCAAAAGACCTTGCCGCGTGCGCCAAAATCAAAATGGCGTTAGGATATTTTTTTGCTTTTTCTATTATATAGTTAAGATTTTTTTGGTCGCTTAAAGATGCGTCTTTAACCAAGTGAAGAGTGATGACTTTATTATATTCGTTTGCAATTTCAAAGGCCGACTCTGGCAAATATTCTTGTATATCAAGATTTGTAGTTACACTTGCTGTTGAAAGAGAGTGATATGGCTTAAACCCACAAATTTGACTGCCTTTTATTCTATTAAAAATGTGTTCTGCACTCTCACTTGGCAAAACCAACAACTCCCCAACGTTGTTATTGTTCTTGTCCAACTCTTTATAAAGACTTTCATCTGCTAAACTTAAATAGTCTTTGTCCTTTTCAAGAATTTTGCGTGATGGAAAAGGAATTGCGTTAACTGTAATTTTTCTATTTCCAAACACTTCTTGCATTTGCGATAAATAGTCATCTAACGTAATGCTTTCGGGCATAATAGAAGAAGGCGTCATATACGCCTTATCGTATAAGTGTGCGTGCGCATCGAAAATCTTATCTGGCAAAAAATCGTTTAAGATTTTGATTTTATTCATATTTACACCTTTATTTTTTCATTTTATCCATAATATCAAGATAGTATTTTCCAAGCCCAACAACGTCTGCACCGATATTGATAAAATTATAACCCATATCTTCTAATTGCTTGTGGTTTGCAAAACCGCCAACAGTACCAGCCATTTTGCCATACTTTCTTGCCGTCTTTGCAACGAGTTCTTTAACCCTTGCAAGTTCTGGGTGATTAAAATCACAAGGTGCGCCTATGCCTTGTGAAAAGTCTGCTGGTCCAAAGAATATCATATCGATACCTTCTAGCGCGCAAATTTCTTCCAAATCTTTTAATGGCTCTGGGTCTTCAATTTGAACGATATTAAATCTTTCTTGGTTGGCTTGTTTAATGTAGTCAAGTCCACCAGTTAAGCAATAATTTCCGTCAGCGTTGCCACCATCGATAGGTCTTCTTCCAATAGGGTGAAACTTCGTATAATAAACAACTTGTTTTGCTTCTTCCAAACTCATAAGGTGTGGCACCATAATACCAGTTGAGTCGGCTTCAAGTGGATTGATTAAGTCGCTATAACTGCCACGCTTAACTCTTGTAATAACGTCAACGTCATAGATTTTTGCAGCACGAACGATGTTTTCAATGGCTTGATAATCGTTTGGAACGTGTTCCATATCCGTCCACAAACAATCGATGCCACTCATTGCTGCAATTTCAGCAGCGCGGGTATCCATTAAGTTTAACTTAAACGAATAAGCCACTTCGCCATTTCTAATCTTTCTTAAAACTCTGCTTTTTCTCATATTCATAGTTGTTTTCTCCTATACCTTTATTTCATCAAGGCGAACAATTCTTCCACCTTCTTCACGGCTACGAATCCCTGCAACGATAATTTTCATCATTTCAACAGTATCTTCAAAAGGTACGGGTTCAACACCCGTCCTTAACCAGTTAACAAACATGTCAAGTTGTTTTTTAAATGAATAATAACTATCTTTGCAAACCACGTGGGCGCTACCTTGTGTTCCAAGCATAAGCATACCACCACCAGCCATACCAACGCCTTGCGGAATATCAACACGGCAACCACTTTGGTGAATTAAATGCACTTGTGATTGTTCTTTCGTGCCCGTGTTTTGCACGGAAATAAAACCTTTTCCTAAAAGTGGAAACATTTGCTCAACTGCGTGAATACCATATTCTTCCCACTTTTTAGCCATTGTCGAGCAAATATACATTAATTTGCCCATTTCGTAAGAAGAAGTGTAATATGGTTCGTATTCTTTAGCGTATCTTAATGAAGATGAAGAGATAAATTTCTTGCCTTGTTTTTTCCACTCAACGAAAGTTCTTAAATCTTCTTCGCTGTTAACGAGTGGCTTATCGATAAACATAGGGATACCAGCATCTAAAAAAGGCTTGCATCTTGTAACGTGTTCGTCACCCTTGTCGGTTGCGCAAATAACAGCATCAACTTCGCCTATCATATCTTCAGGTCTTTCAACCACCTTTTCAATAAGCGATGCTTTTGCAATATGCCTTGCCCTTTCAATACCTTCAAAGCCCGTGCAACAAATATGCGTGATGAAAGCACCTTCAATGCCAAAAGTGTGTTTTGGTTGCTTTGCTAAATAAACAGGGATAACTGGGAAAGGACATTCCTTTTCCATAAATTCTTTATCGTATCCGTTAAACATTGCGCCCCATGAATAAGGGTGGCCGTTTCCTTCGGTATATCCTAAAATACCGATTTTAAGTTCTTTTTTCTTTAATGGAAATTCGCTCATTTTATCACCTTTATAAAAAGTTTATTTTATATTTCTCTTGAAGATAGGGCTAACCCTTGCTCCGTCTGGTAAAATACCTTCAACGCTATCTTTATCAATCGCCACTTTGATTAAAGCAAATGCCTTATCCGCTGCATCAAGGAAGGCTTTGATATCATCTTCGGTATGCGAATAAGAAATATTGTTGATAGCCATACAAAGAATTCCGTTTTCGATCATAACTTTTGTGTAGATTGAGTTGATATCTAAGTAATTTAAACTTCCAACGTCATCAAAAGCAACGCCACCGTGTGGGGCAAGTCCGCTAACCGAAACGGCTTTGCCAACGCCGTGCTTTTCAATGAGCGCTTTTAATCCGTCAAGCATAATCGTTCCAAGTTTCCAAATATGGTCAATAACGTTATTCTCTTGAATTTCTTTAATGGTTGCAAGTGAGCCAGCCATAGAAATAGCGTCGCCACCAAAGGTGGTTGAAATAAACACGCCTTGTTCAATTAGGCTAATGATTTCCTTTTTACCTGCAAGGAAAGATATTGGCATACCGTTTGCGCAACCCTTACCGAAAGACGCTAAGTCTGGGTTAACGCCGTAATATTCACTTGCACCGCCGATAGCATATCTAAAACCACTAACAACTTCGTCAAAGATAGCAACAGCGCCGTATTTGTGCGCCGTGTCAACGACTGCTTGCAAATATTCTTTGGTTGGGCCGTTTGATTGAATAGGCTCTAAAATAACCGCTGCGTATTCGTTTGGGTGCTCTTTAAGAAGATTTTCAAGTGATTCAATATCGTTATATTTATAAGTTTTAGTCAATGTGCAAACTTCTTCAGGAACGCCCTTTTTATTTGCCGACGCGCCGATAGACCAGTCGTGCATTCCGTGATAGCCACACATTGCAACGCGTTTGCGACCTGTATATGCCCTTGCAAGTCTAATTGCAGAAGTGGTTGCGTCGCCACCGTTTTTAACGAACTTAACCATTTCAGCCATAGGCAAAATTTCAACAAGTTTTTCAGCAAGTTCGCACTCAACTGGCGCTTGTGTTGAAAAGATGATGCCTTTATTTAATTGTTCTATAACAGCCTTGTTTACAGCAGGGTAATTGTAACCCAAAGTGATAGGACCTAAAGAACAAACAAAATCGATAAATTCGTTGCCGTCCACGTCGTAAAGCCTTGAGCCTTGACCGTGGTCAATATACATAGGTGCTTCGTTAGGCATAAAATAACGCCAACTTTTGCTAAAAGTTTGTGCTGCAAGTGGCGCAACTTTTAGTTCTCTTTCTTTTAACTCGTTGCTTTTAACGTAACTTTTCATATCAAAAACTCCTAATTTTTATCGTTAGTTTAATTATATAACATCACGTTATATAATACAACGAGCAATTCTCTCGTTTTTTTACAAAAAAATGATTGTTTTTTGTGTTTTTTATTGCATTTATGATAAGTTTTTGATACAATTTAAGAAAGGAGATATAAATGTACGAAATTAAACTTTCTTTAGGCGATGCAAATTTTGTTGTAACCGATAATGCAATACAATTAAAAAGGTTCAGCACGTGGACGAGCATGGCGCATTTTCACGCCGATTATGAAATTCATATCGTTTTAAGTGGAACTTCATTGATAGAAATTGACGGCGAAGATATAGTGGTAAACGGTGGTGAAATTTGTTTGCTTGCCCCAAAATCAAGCCACTATCCAAAAAAATCAAGCGATGATTTGGTTAAAACTAATTTTTCTTTTAATCTAACGAGAAATTATGCTTATCACAACCAAAAAAACTTTTCAGAGTTTACTTATTACGATAAAGTTTTTAAGGCGATAAAAGGCTATGCAATTTTAAGTAGCCCTGAACTCATTGAAATTGTTAAAGAAATTTCAGAGATTGATGATTCCGAGTTTAGCGAACATATTTCCCAAACGGCATTTGCTAATTTTTTTATTAAACTTGCAAAAGTTATAAGGCAAAACAATTACTTGATTGATATCCAAACGAGCAACGATTCTTACCAAAGCAAAAACACCTTGAAACAGCGAAAAATTGTTGAGGACTTTTTCCAAAAAAGATATAATGAGCAGATTGGCATTGAAGATTTAGCAAAAGAGTTGTGTTTATCCGTTCCACAAACACACAGAATTGTCAAGAAGATTTTTGGCGTAGGTTTTAAGAAAATTTTAACTAAACAAAGAATAACTTACGCGTGCATGCTCATAAACAGCAAAACCATTAACTTGAACGAAATAGCCTACCAATGCGGATACGATTCATACAACGGCTTTTTATCGGCATTTAAAAATTACACGGGCAAATCCCCAAAAGAATATGAAAAAAAATTAAGATAATAAAACAAAAACACTTATCTCCTGATGAGTGTTTTTGTTTTGCCATTTTTTATAAAATTACACTTAAATTCTTACTTTTTAATATTAACGTCAAGTTGTTCAAATGGAATTTCGATGCCGTTTGCATCAAATTCAGTTTTAACCTTTTCTAAAAGGTCAAAATTGACAGTCCAATAATCCTCGCTTTTTGTCCAAACTCTAGTAACAATGTCAATACTGCTGCTTCCGTGTTTAGAAACACGTACGAACGGAGCAGGGTCTTTCAAAACAAGTTCGTGCTCTAAACAAATATTGGTTAAAATTTGCTTTGCTTTTTCAAAATCACAGTTATAAGCAATGCTGAAAGTATTATCAAGCCTTCTAACGTCTTTTTCTGAATAATTGACTATTTCTGCAGAAGAAAGTGTGCCGTTTGGTATATACACAACCTTGTTATCTGGTGTGCGAAGTTTTGTTTGAGTGATTCTAATTTCTTCAACCGTTCCAGAATATCCCAAAGCCTCGATATAATCGTCTATCTTAAACGGACGAGTAATTATTATCATAACCCCACCTGCAAGATTTGATAACGCACCGTTTACAGCCAAGCCAACACAAACACCGAACGAAGTCACAAGTGCTGTGATTCCACTTGTTTCAATTCCCACGTAGCCCACCAAACAGATTGCCACTATGATTTTCATTCCAAGTTTAAATACGTAAACGATAGTTCTCGCTATAGTTTTGTCAACTTTTCTTTTTTCAAACCTTTTTGTAAATCTTTTTGCTAGCCTATTAATCACCTTAAATGATATAAAAAGAAGCACGAGTGCAATAACTACTTTAACACCCGTTGACGTCGCCCAATTTACAATTGAATTCAAAATTGCTTCCCAATTCATAATAAATCTCCTAATATGTTTTTTCAAATATTAACATCTTTAATTAAAAAAGTCAATCGTTATAAGTTATTTTACTATTAATATGTTTTTTAACTTTAAGTCTTTTTTATCGGTGATAATAACGTCTATCTCGCTTAACTTTGCCAAGTTGTAAGGCGCGTTCAAATCAAATTTTGAACTATCGCACAAGAACACGCTCTTATCTGCTTGTAAAAGCATCGTTTTTCGTAAACTCGTTTCCAAAAGTGAAGTATCAACAATGTTATTATTTGCTGAAACGCCGTGGCAAGAGAAAAATGCCAAATTAAAGTTGAATTGCCTTATAAAATTCTCGGCAAACACACCTGCATAGCACATTGAGTTTTGCTGTAATTCACCACCCGTCAAATAGTTCTTTATGCCCTTTTTAGTGAGTAACGTTGAAACTAACATACTGTTTGTAACAACGGTAATTTGACTGTTAGGTCGCAAAAATTCACTCATTTGTAAAGCCGTGGTCGATGCGTCGATAAAGATTATATAGTCGTCTTTAATAAGCGAACACGCCTTTTCACACAACTTGCGTTTCTCTTTGTAGTTTATGGTCTTTCTAAACTCAAAAGGCATAACCACCTTTTCGCTATCGAGTTTTTTCGCACCGCCGTGATTCCTTAAAATGAGTTCCTTTTGCGCAAGTTCAGCAAGGTCTCGCCTAATGGTTGGCAGACTTACGTATAAGGTTTTGGCAAGTTTAGATGCCGTTATGTAGTTTTCTTCTTCTAAGATTTGTAAAATCTTTTCTTGTCTTTCTTCTTTTAACATAATGAGCGTTTTTGATTGTTTGTCAATGTTTTAGCCAACTATTGACAATCGTTTTTGATTGTTTTATTATAATACAAAAGTTATATTATGTCAAGATTTTATTTGACTTTGCACTTTTTAATTAAATTTATAATCTTTACTTAGGAGCAATTATGGATATTAACAAAATTAAACTCATTGCGTTTGACCTTGACGGAACTTTAACACAACATAAAACACCATTATCAAAAGAAACTAGAGAAATTTTTTTTTCGCTCAGCAAAAAATATAAACTCTTAATGGCTGGGGCTGGTATGTGCGCAAGAATTTTCAATCAAATGGAACAATTCCCTATTGATATTTTGGGAAACTATGGTATGCAGTTCGCAAAATATAATCCTGAAACTAAAGCCCTTGATATCGTTGAAGACAATAAACTCCCTTGCAATAGAGAAAGTTGCGAACAAAGGGTAACCTATTTAAGAGAAAAATATGGTTATACCAAGTTTACAGGCGATAACGTTGAATATCACGCATCGGGTTGCATAACTTTCCCATTACTTGGCACAAAAGCCGATAAAAACGATAAACTCGCCTTTGACCCCGATAGAAAAAAGAGAAGGGCGTTTTATGACGACGTTGTTAGCGTTTTTAACGATTATAACGTTTTCGTAGGTGGCTCATCTTCTTTTGACATGGCACCCCGCCCATACAATAAATATTATGCGCTTGACAAGTATTGTAAGGAAAACGGCATTTCCCACGATGAAGTGCTTTACGTTGGCGATGATTACGGCTTGGGTGGAAACGACGAATCGGTTTACCTATCCGACTTTAATTTCCTAAAAGTTGACAATTATTTAGACTTCCCACAACTAATAAAACCATTTATGTAATTAAAAGCATATAAAAAGAACACCATATTTGGTGTTCTTTCTTTTTGTCTTTCACTCATAAAATAGCTGTCAGTTTACAAAACAAACTAAAACAACAAAACAATTCAATATAGTTTCAAATTTATTATAGTTTCATTAGTAGTTTTGTTTTTGAAGACTATTCTAGAATATTAGAGGTGATAAAATCCACACCAAAGTCAATAAGTCGTTTAGCATCTTCGGGGTTATCCACCGTCCAGCAGTTCACCTTAATGCCTTTACTATGCAAAAGGTCAACGTAGTCTTTATCGATCACATCAAAGCAAACATCTGCGTCTGTCCTATTTTCAAGCATAAAATTAACGTACTCAGGATTTTTCTCGTTGTATAAAAATTGTATTTCTGCATCCGCATAATTTTTACGAAGTAAAACTACATTTTTTTGTGAAAAAGTAATAAAAATTGTTTTATTGTACCACCCAAGTTTTTTGATATTTTCTACAATGCCGATGATGTGTTCTTCTTGCATCGTATTTTTAAGTTCCAAAACGCTCACCTTATCGTGCTTTTTGCATATATTAATATAGTCGTAGAGCGTGGGCAATATGAGGTCGCTTCTAGTCGTTACGTCATCTATATCTAACACTTTAAGCGAACGTAAAACTTCAAAATCCGTCTCCTCAACTACGTTTGAAACGCCCGTTACGCGCGTAGTCGTGTCATCGTGGATAATTATGTACTGACCGTCTTTAGTAACATGGACATCAGTTTCAATACCGTAATAGCTTCTAGTTCCAGCCGTTACGAACGCAGGGCAAGTATTCTCTTTCTCTACCCCCGAAACACCACGGTGTGCCACCATTTTACATTTTTTATTATCAATTTTGATTGGTTGCATAGCATCACCCTCCTCTACTATATACAACTAAATTATATCATAAAATTATAAATTAGTAAATTATTTCATACTTAAAAATTAAATTTCTGGTTCATAACCTACTCGTTCTGGAAAATGGCAAAATGACAGCTTTAATTTGCAACATTTTTGCCCAACATTTTGATTGAATACTTTTTTCGTTGTACACAATTTTATACAGTTTTTAATGAATAAAAAATGCATTAAAGAAGACCTATAAAAGCGTGAAAATGCTCTTATAGGTCTTAATTTTCTGATAGCGACGACGACACTCACGGGGCGAAAAAGAGCAGTTTTTTCGCACGGCTTTGGCTAAAAACAGTGTACTACACTGTTTTCTTAACGCGTCGCTTTAGTATGAACAGCCTCATAAATTCAACTGTTGTTACAAAGTGTCGTCAGTCCAAACCTTTAGTAAACAAAAAGAAAAGAACACCAAACAAGGTGTTCTTTTCTTTTTGGCTGCCCCTGACAGACTCGTCCGACTTTGACCTACTTACCTTGACGGACTAGGACTCAGGAGCAAATTTATTTGCGTATGAGCGTCGACGACGTGTTTTGCGACAACAAAATCACTCGTTAGTTTATGCACTGTCGGAGACAGTGTAACGAAAAAGCGAACCACTTTTTGTGATTCGCTTTTCGTTTGGCTGAGCGTGTTGCTCAAAATTCGAACTTTCTAATTCTTCTAGCGTTATATTCTCTTCTTTTCCATTTACATTATAAATTATCTTTATTTTATCGTCATAAACGAATATCTTATTTATAAACGTATCAATCAGTTTTGCTTTGCCTTTAGTCGTTGAAACGTCTATTTCTCTAAGATGTAATAATGCCATTTTAAACTCTTTAACCGTTAAAATCGGCATCTTTATTTTCTCTTTTTCAAGTTCTTCTTCATATAGTCGTTTTTGCGATTCTATCTCGTTTAACTTTTTCATTAAACTTTCGGAAACTGCACCTAACTGAATTGCCTTAACGATATTATCTATCTCTTTTTGTTTCTCTACTATCTGCTTTTCTAGTTTAGGAATAATAACGTTCTCTTCTTCTTGCAAGTTGTATAAGAGTTCAGCAAGATAATTGATAATCTTATCGTCGTTGAGAAAAGCCATTGTCTTTTCTATAACAAAGTTTTCTATCTTTTCTTTATCAATTTTCTTTTTATCGCAAGTCTTTTTTCTTGCCCTATTGCAAGCATAGTATTGATAAACTTTTTTAGTCCCACTCGTACCAGAATAAGCAGTCATCATCGCTTCGCACTTACCACAAAATAATTTGGTTGTTAATAAGTATGCGTTTTCTTCACTTTTAGCGGCTGGCGTAAACGAATTCTTTTTTATCGTTTCTTGCGCTCTTTCAAACACGTCTTTAGAAACTATTGCAGGCATACCATCTTCCACAAAGACACCAGAATGATTAAATTCACCTATGTACGCTCTATTCGTAAGCATATGTCGCATACTGCTATATGCAATAGGCTTTCCATTGCTTCTACGTATTCCCTTTTCTTTTAAGTAATTAAATATGTGTTTAATGGTTTTACCTTCTGCGCACATATTAAAAATCATTATAACAATAGGCTCTTCATCTTCATTAATAGTGTAATGCCCGTCCACGATTTTATATCCAAAAGGAACGTTTCCACCATTCCATTTTAGTTTAAGTGCGTTTTCCTTAAAACCACGCTTAACGTTTTGCGAAAGGTTAGCAGAATAATACTCTGCCATGCCTTCTATCATAGACTCTAAAATTATGCCTTCCGGTCCGTCAGAAATATTCTCTTTTACCGATAACACTCTAACGTTATTCTTTTTAAGGGTGTGTTTATAAAAAGCAGCGTCGTATCTATTTCTCGCAAAACGGTCCAACTTCCACACGAGAACGGCATCAAAGAACTTTCTATTGCTGTCGGCAATTAGCCTTTGAAAATCCGGTCTATCATCCGTCTTTGCAGAAAAAGCCCTATCAATATACTCACCGATAATTTCAATATCATTATATTTTGCGTACTCGTAGCATTCACGAAGTTGACCTTCGATACTTTCTTCACGCTGATTATCCGAACTATACCGTGCGTATATTACCGCTTTCATTTTAATCCTCCTTTATTTTTAACGCATACTTCTTTAATGCTTCAACCCTTTCTTTAACACACTTCATTGTTGGATTTTCCATCAATTGTTCTTCCAACACGTCGACAATTCCTTTCTTTAACGAATCATCTACTTTTATAACAAAACTACATATTTCGTGGCAGAAATCCCATTGACTTGGGTTTAACGTCTTTGAAAGGTCTGGCAAGAAAAATTTCTTAGATTTTAACAGTTCGCAAATTTCTTCATCCAATTTTTCATTTCTTCCTTGAAGTTTTGTTATCCACCCCATCAAAGAACCATCGTAGTTATCAACATTAATACTATGTAAATACTTAATTAAACCATCTTTTTCTTGTTCTTTTAACTTCTTGTTTAGTAGTCTTACAAACTTCTCTTCCTCTTCTGAGTGTTCAAAATACAAATCATGATCAAAATCGTTAATTATCTCTTGCCTTTTATTTTCATCTTTAATTTCACAAATTTTGTTTACTAAGTTATTAAAATCTTTATCCTTCAAGATGCCGTCATTATAACGCATTATATCTCTAATCGCATCATAAATTTGTCTAGAAGTATATTCTTCACAATTTTTGCAAATTTTATCCACCACTTCTCTTATAGCAATTTCTTTATCATAGTCGTTGTAATAAAAAATACTTTTGGTTAAAAGTCTCTTTTGCTCATCTTTTTTAACAAAAAATGAAGAATCATAATACTTAAAATAATCAAATAACCCTTTTACTAACGAACTAACACCTTGAATATTATTACCCTCCAATTCTTTATTTATTGCCTTAATGCTGAATGCGTCTGTTCCATATTCACTAAGCAATATTTTTGTGTACAACGTATTATCTTCCGAGGTTTTGTGTCTTTGTTCCTTAATATATTTCTCAGATACACTTGAGGTAAATACTTCCTTTACAACTAATATGCAAGCCAGACAAACTATTCTGCCGCTCACGGATTTTAGGTCTTTGTTTTCTTCCGCTTTTTTAAAAACGTCATCAATAAATATTTTTGCTTTTTTTGCAAATCTCAAATTGTTATCAAGTAAGTCAATTGCTTGTGTGTCTAAAAAAGAGAAAACCTCTCCAAAGATGTTTTTTAGACTTTCCTCATTATCCTCTGTTATTGAGTAAGTTCTATCAAAAATCTTTTCACTAAACTTCTTAAAAACTCCTTTATTCTCTTCTTCCAGCGCATTTGAATTGCATATTGCAATAATTTTTATTCCTTCATTAATCAATCGATTAAAATAACCAAAAAGCTCGATAAAACCATCCTTTTTTGCTGCAACCCTTTCAATATCATCAAAAATTATTACGTTTTTCCAGTCTTGTTTTGATAGGGTTTTGTTCATTTGGTTTTCTTCAATATCTTTTCTTATTTCGGAAGTGTTAAACCCGATACTAGCATTCTTTAATGAAACAGCTAAAGAAATATAGTTTAACGCTTTCGTGCTTCTTGCTTTATAAGGATGAAACTTCTTATATAATTCCTTGTGTAATATATCTATATCTCTAAACCCGAATAAAGAAATATAATGAAGATTGCAATAATCATATATTTCTTTTGTATGGCGTTCTTCATTTAATAGATTCTCAATAGCATAAGTTTTTCCAATCCCCCAATTACCATCAAATATTATAGCGGAAGAATTGCTTTCTATAAATTTATCAATTATATCTCCAATATCGCTTGTTTTCACATTATCTCCTTTGTAAACTTAAAATTCAATTATTTGTTTCTAATAAATCTTCCACGTGGCAACCTAATACTCTTGAAAGTTGAAACAACTTTATTGCTGGCGCCATATTAATATCTAATTGACGTTGTTCGTATAACTGAATTGCTCTTAACGATACTTTACTATACTTAGCCAATTCTCGTTGTGATAAGTTTGCAGTTTTCCTATATCTAGCCAAGTTTGTCTCTTTTTGAAAAACTATGCTGTTTGCAACTTCAACGAACTTTTCCATGCTTGCTTCATGCAAGGGGTTATACATTGCAATTATCCTTGATGGTGGTAATTTTCTGCCAATTTGTTCAAAGCTTAGACCCGTATACCATTGATAATAAGCAAGAACGAAGCCACACCAATACTCGGGCGACCTGCCATAAGAATATGGTTGTATCATCGGCATTTTATTCCCTGCGACTTCATAAAAAAGTGCTTGAGGTGGCATATTGATATAACGAGGATTCCCTCTTCCAAATTGATACGCAACACCACTCATAACAAAATGTTGAAAAAGAACGTCCGCTTGCCTTGCGTTAGGAACGTAACTAAACATTTCTGCAAGCGTTTGCATCGCATCATCTAAGTATATTTCGTTGTATGCGCGGATCATCATTTTTCACCTCTTGTCTAATAATATCCATAATAAATAAATCATCTTTATCTACTTTTGTATTTCGAGTTGTATTTTGATATTCCTCTCTTGCCTGTAAATCTCTTGCAACACGTTTTGTGTAATAAGTTTCGTTTTCTGCAATAGTACTATTAACGTACGTTAAATTATTAAACGCTTTTTCCGAATGTAAAACAACTTGTATACCAAGTTTACCCAATTCCATCGCTCTAGACAACTGTGAAACAGTAATAGCGTTTTTAACAAAGTCCCTAGCAAAAGAAAAATAAGAGTCGTCTGCTCGGTATCCAATAATTACGTCTATGTCCGTTAAATCTACTGAAAAGTTGTTTATAATATAATCCCTTGCTTGTTCATCATTAGGATTTAAACCTTTAGGAATTCTATACTGCAACAAAAGCGCTATCCAATTTAATATGTTATACTTTTTGTCCGATAAATCTAAAACATTAAGCCCTTCTAAATCCAACAAATATTCATTAGCATACCCATCATTATTATCGGGGCAAGCCCACTCATTAGCTAATTGAATTTCCTTTGTGCAATAAAAACCGTATCCATAGTCATTTGTTTCTTTTCCACCATAGAGAGTAGGTTTTTCAATTATATTTTTAGAACCATGATAAAGAGTTATCTTATTTTCCATAATATTATCTCCTTTTTCAACTGCATTATATCATTTTACTGATAGTTTGTCAATATCATTATGCCCATTTATTATAAAAATATCAGTATAGTGATACTTTTAATATATTTTATGATTTATTTTTATATTTAGTTATAAGAAAAAAGTTGTCGGATTACCGAAAAATTTCAGTTAAATGTGATTTTTTTCTTCGCAAATTGATTATAGCATAGTAAACATGACAAGATTGGTCATATATAATAAAAATCTACCTAAAAAACTTTGTTTCAAAAAGTTCTTCAAGTATTTTATAAAACTAGATTTTTCAATTATAATTAAAAATATTTTTAGCTATAATTAATAATTTATCCATATTCCTTCTCCGCCGAAATAGATTCCTTTTGTTTCAATTTTATAATCCAGCTCGCCGAGATTCTGTGGTACTGAACCATTAATATTTAAGATTACAGTAGATTTGCATTCCTTTCTCTTTTTTATGCTTACGTCAACCACACGAATAGAAGATTCTGTATTAGTGCGCAAAACTTCAACCTCATTATCATACCAATAAATATCTAATGAGTAGCCATTAATTTCCAATTTCCCATGGTTTGTTGCAATTAAGTCTATTCTTATTTTTGAATTGTTTTCAATAAAAGTGATATCCTCGATTTCAATAGATATATTTTCTTTTGCATATTCTTTCTCTTTGTTAATATAATAAGCGTCTACACCAAGCCCTAAATATGTAACCAAAGTGACAAACAACAAAACAATTGAAAACGTTACCACAAATGCCTTTTTATACTTTACTGCTTTTGGCAACCAATTCAAACAATACATAAAAAAAACTACAACAAATGCAAATCCTATAACCAACTCGCTATCTATAAATACACTTAAGATGTTAAAAAACAAGCTAGGAAATGCCAAAACCATAATGCAAAATACAACACAAACTATGAGCATTATATCTGCTGTTTTTCTAAATTTTTTTGTTTTTGGGTCATTTAGTTCTTCTTCTGTTAGCCCAGGTGCTTTTGGATATTCATAATATTTACCCTGTAATCGTTGTATAATATCAATCGCAACAAAAACAAAACCAAAAAATGACACTAAAATCCACAATGCAAAATATCCAAATCCTGCACTCCTGCCATCCTTAATTACAGTCCTAAATCCCTGTATATTAATTGGAATATATTTTACCGCTTGCGAACCAATAGCAAGCACCCCTACCGAAGCCTGTTTTTTTATAAGAATTCTTGTTAATGTATAATATGATGCTCCAAAGATGAATCCCATAAGGTATATTACCAACAAAAAACTGCGGATGGATACATTTATAGATTCAAACCGAAGCGTTGCTTCATCAAATGAGCCAGAAAATAGTCCCAATAGCAATGGCATGAAAGAAATAAACCCGCAAATATTCGGTATAACTACTGCTACCATTCTTATTAATATAAATTGCCACCACGTAGTATAAGTTTTGCTTGTATTTCTTTCTTCTAGAATTTTATCCGCCGTATCCATTTAGTTTACTCCTTAACTTTAACAACCCTTTACATTATCTTTTTGCTGGTTAAATCCTGTTCCAAATATCCTTCACTATATAATTTACCTATTATTTTTGCAGCCCTGCTATAACCAATTAAAAACTGCTTTTGAATTATTGACACGGAAACAAGTTCTCCTTCCTTTAAGAACTCTAAATACTTTTTCATTTCATTTTTTGATAAAACCACATCACTAATCGGCTTGAAATTATTAATTTTTTGCATTTCTCTATCAAAATCCCTATCCATATTGTTACTATATCCTTAATTCTTATTTGCCTGCATTATATATGAATCGATAACCCTTGGAAGATATCTATCTTCAAAAATAGAATTTTTACAATTTAATGCACATGGTTGTTGCGTGTCTTTTATGTAATCATTGATATGTTTGGCAAGAATATATTCTCTCGCACAATGAACAATATATTCTTGTATAATTTTTTGTTTAACTTTTTTTGTAGTAAAATTAATTGTTTTAGATATTTTATCTATTAAATCTTTAACCTCTTTTTCTTTATAAGATATCTTGCTATGTTCATTATTAATTCCGTCATAAAATCTAAAAAGGAAATTTTTCGACTTAACGATAAAATGCGACTTAGAAATAGAATCAATAATAAAAATTGAATTAGGATAGTGAAAATGCATAAATTTACTTGAAAAAGACAGGAAATCAATTTGACCTTCGTTTGCTAAATTTTCACATTTACAACAGTCCTTATTGTTCTTTTCAGCAGCTTTTTTTATATCTTTTACATCGATATTAAAAAGCGCTTGTTTTAAAACATCATCAAACTCAATAACTACTTTAACAACTTTTGCAAGTTTTTCTATATCTTGCTCTGAAAAATCATATTTATCATCTTTATAGCCAAAAGATGGCTTTATTTTTAATATCTCTTCTGCAAGCCTTATAAAAAAACTTTCTGTCCCATCATTTTGCCCTGTAAAAATAATTTTTTCTCTAGAGCCGTTGCCAAACAATTCTTCTTTTAATTTTTTCCCATAATTTCTTCTTTGCGGTGAAGCCGCATAACTTCTACCTATCAACCAAATTTTATCTGCTAATGCCATTTCCTTGGAAATTGTAACATCATAATTATCGATCTTTTTGGAACTTTTCCCATCATAATTTAATTTATATTCTTGACACAACAAATATAAACACGCATTACCCAAGTTTATATCATTTTCTATGTTTAATAATTTTTGTTCTATAGTAGTTAAACGCAACATACTTTGCCCTTCCCAATATTCAAAAAATGATAGATCTTTCTACTTTATAGATCCTTTATATAATACTTCTCCATTAGTTATATGTCTAAGCAACGCTCATGTCCTCGCTTCATAATCATAATTAATTTCAGATCCGTAACTATAACGCCATATTTTTATCCTCCTTACAATATTTCCTTAAAAAACGCTTCGCCTTTAATCAACTCTTCTTCAACAATCTTACATTCTGCATTAAAATACTTATCATCTATGTGCCAATTTTTATCCTTTATCATCCAATTTGTGATATCATCAAAATAAGCCCTTCGCAAAGACAAACAATCCTTAAACACATCTTTTTCAATTCTTCTCATTGTTGAGCCAAACGTTACACTAGTTATATTACTGCACCCCATAAAAGCTCCTTCACTAAGTGAAGTAACATATGGTGGGAATTTTAGCTTTACTAAATTTTTACAATCCTTAAATGCAAAACTACCATGTAATTTAGTTCTTGAGGCAAATTTTCCATTACTAACTTTTTACAACCATTAAAAGCATAAGGATGTATTTTAGAAACACTGTTAGGAAGTTTGCATTGAACAAGAGCATCACAGCCACTAAACGCATAGTTTTCTATTATTTGCAAATTGTTCCCAAAAGTAATTTCTCTTAGATTTCGACAGTTTTCAAATGCGCCTTTAGCTATTCTCTTTAGTGTAGAAGGGAATTTAACACTAACAAACCATCCGTTGCTAAAAGCACGTTCTTCTATTAACTCAATTCCTTCTGGTATTTCTAGAACGCCATTTACCGCTATATGCTGACTAAATTCTTGTTTTTTTACATTAGAGATTGTTTGTTTATGTATATCTTGTTTATCTCTATTCCAAAGGCTTTTATCTCTAATTTGTACATTTTCCCACCAACCAGATCCTCTTTTCATAAAACAACTTGTATCAATATAAACAATTGATACTTTAGAGCTTGCAAAAGCATTTCTCTCAATAGTAGTATTTCTATTATTAAACAACACTTTTTTAATTTTTGTATTTGAAAAAGCATTGTCTAAAACATGTGTGATTTCTGTCGGAATTATTACTTCTGTTTTCTCTGTTATATATCCTTTAAGTCTATCCCCATCAGCCAATATTACATCTTTTCCCTTAAACACATCTTTTTCAAATTTTTCAAAGCAACTAACTTCTTTTATTTTTATAATTAATTTTTCGCACTCGCTAAAAGCGTTATTGCCTATAAAATCAATGTTATCAGACAACTCAAAAGTTTCTAAATTGCTACATTTCCTAAAAGCCATCATTCCAATTTTTTTAAGAGTGCTTGGAATATTAATACTTTCTAACTGCCCACAGTTATCAAACGCTAGTGGGCATATTTCTATTAAACCTTCATTAAGTTCTATCTTTTTAAGATTTTTACAATATAAAAAAGCCCCAGAGCCAATAATTCGCATAGATTTTGGAAAGTATACTTCTTCAACTTCTATAAAAGCAAATGCTCGGCGATATATTTCTGTTATCCCTTCGGGAATATGTAATATTCTTTTATCAGAATTATGAAGCAATAAAATAACTTTTTCACCATTATTATACGTCCAACAGTTATTAGAATACACAAGATGACTTTTTGCATCTAAAGACGTATAAACTTCTTTATTTATACTCCCTTCTGTTTCTTCGTTTGGAAAAGAAATTCCAAGATTAGATAAGTTGTATACTTCTACAAGCTCTCTACACACATCAAATGTTCCCTCTTCAATCTCAGAAATCGTCATGGGAATGGTTATGCTAAAAATATTTCTGGTTTCTTCAAACGCAGTTTTACTAATCTTTACAACCCCTTTTGGTATAATTATTTTATTCTCTTTTCCTTTATATTTTAGAAGAATAGCATTTTCTATTTCAAATTTATCTTTGTCATATTCGCTAATCTCAATTATTTCATTTGATTTGCTTTCGACTATGTCTTGTTTACTACTATCCTCAATTAATTTTTTAATATATTCCATTGGACAACCACAATGTATACATGATTGCCCTTTATCGCTTATTTCTTTTCCGCACTCAGGACATTTTATTAACGCCATATTTTTATCTCCTTAAGCTTAATAATTTTTTTATTATAACATTCTCACGAATTTAAATCAAACCAATTTTGATGTCTTAGTTAAATGCATTTTTACCCCCTTTTTTTTCAGTTTGTCAATATCAAGTTTTTCACATGTTTTCTCGTCAACTATTAAATGCTTTAACTTTTTCATCTCATATATTGGTGAATAATCCATTATGGGGTTTCTTACTAAACCTATCCATTCTATGTTTTCATTATTTTCAAGAAGCTTAATCGAATCAACGTTTGTCGCCTCTATGATAAACTTTTTAAGCTTTTTCATGTTTAATACAAAATCAATATTAGCAACAGGATTATCCCTGATTTTTAAATAGATTAATCTCTTAAAGTCTTTCAAAAAAGTAAAATCTCTAATGTTGTTATTATTAAACTCAGCAATTTCAGGTCTAACTTTTTCCTAATCATTATTCATCTTAGTTAAATCAATTTTTTCTAGTATTAGCCCTTTTTTATAAGCATTGTTTATTGCATGTGCGTATTTTTCATACATATTATCTAAATATCTGTTTGAAAGATTTTTTGAAATGTCGTATATTTTGTTTCTAACGTGTTGTGGTTCAATAAGCTCCATACAATCACTATGTTGCATTGCCCACAAGATTAAATCACTAGAATTTATATATAGTTTTATAAATAAATAATCTATCTCTTCAGTTATAATTTCAAAAGAATTACCAATAAAATCAATCAACTCATCTATCTTGTTTTTTTGGATTTTTATTTTTATCGTTTCAGGCTTACCCACTTCCATATATGGCCTTGTTTTAATATACTCGTCTACTTTGACGTTTGACAACAAAAAAGCATTACAATCATAGCACTCATTTAATACTATTAAATCTCTTATTTTTTCAACTCTTATGTGTAAAATCCCTTCTTCTATTTCACATTTGTTAAAATCCTTAGAATACACAAGGTAGTATTTTCCATTCGATACAATTAGGAAATGTGGATTATAGACCATTTTTCGTCTTTTATCCTCATTATTTACACAATCACCCTTATAACGAAAACTAACTTTCTTTTTGTTTTTTATCGCCTCATTTAATAGCCCAATGTTTTTTAATAACACATCATCTGAAGTATGATATAACTTGTCTAATCTATATGAAATTGATGAAATGTTGAAATAATGCCTCCCTCCCAACTTTTTTATTTTTCTTATTAAATTTTTTGCACTCTCTTTAGTTATATTTTTCGAAAAAAGTATTACATCTATCATCATGTTTAATTCAGCTGGAGAAAAATCTTTAACCAGATAAACACCTTTTTTATGTACACTTTCAATCTGATAACCAAACTCTTCTAGACACTTGATATTTGAAGATATAGATTTCCTTTCACATTTCATATTATATTCTGATATAAGCTTCTCTCCAATATCTTGTTGAGTCATAGGGTTTTCAATACTTGAATATTCTTCTAAAATTTTTAACACACAAAGAATAGATAATTTTTTTCCATCCACCATCTCTTCTAACACCTTCTTCAATTTTGCATTTTAATTATACCATGTTTTATGTACAAAAAAAAGTACATGAGGAACATTTTTAAAATTTTATAAAAACTTTTTTATATATGTCCAAAGTTGTCATATTAAATGTTTTATAATTAAAATGTAAAGGTATAGAGGCCGTACACTTCTACTACCTAAAATATATTTCTTGTCCGTAGTTTTTAAAATAGCAGATACATACGGTCTATTTTAGTGTTGCCTTTTTTAAGAAACACAGGGAATTATAAAGACTTTTTAGAGTTGCTTTTCAGCTACTCTTTTAAGTGTGCAAATTTTTAAGGAGGTGGTTTTTATGACCTAATTAAAAGACAATTGCAGTAAGTCTATAAACGTCTGCAAATACAAAATTAGGAGGTTTATTTATTACAAATTTAGCAAGCAAATCTTACTTACATATCAAGCAAACTGTTAAACTTTTTATCGGTTTTGCTGAAAGAGTTGCCTCGCAGAGCGAACGGAACTTATGTAGCGAAAGTGCAATAAGTGTAGTGAGCTACACTTATATTATAAGAGGTGCGATATGTCCTATTTAGTTTGTCATATGGAAAAGTATAACCGCCGAGACGTTTCCCCCGTTGAAAAGGAAAACGAGCGTGATGAAAACTACGATGCCACCAATCCACAAATTGATAGTGAAAGGACGAAAAATAATTATCATATTATTTATCCAGAAGGTAAATACATAGACTTTATAAACGAGCGAATTAAAAGCCTTAAACTGTCAAGAAAACTTAGAAGCGACGCTATCTATATGAATTCATTTGTATTAGGTAGTGACGGTGAGTTTTTCAAAACTCTTCATAAATACGAACAACGACTATTTTTTGAAGATTGCACAAACTTCTTTTGCGACAAATACGGCAAAGAAAACGTTATATCTGCCGTCATCCACGAAGATGAAACCACACCTCATATGCACTTAAACTTCGTGCCTATCGTAAACGGAAAGTTATGTTCTAAAGATTTATTCAATAAAACTAAACTTTCTATTTTACAAACGGAATTTCACGAAGTCGTTGGTAAAAAATATGGATTAAAGCGTGGCAAAGAAGGAAGTCAAGCAAAGCATCTAACCACAGCAGAATTCAAGGCTAATAAGATAATAGAGGAAGCCGAAGAAATAAGACAAGAAACGTTATCTTATAAAAAAGCATTAGATGAGGCTAAGAATGGAAAGATTGCACGTGGCAAGAAAGAACTTAAAGGACAAGTCGTGGCAGTTACGGCAGAAAACAGAGAACTGACAAAACGATTAGACGTCGCAATGGGCGAAACACTGCAAATGGCAAAAGAAAACAAGATTTTGCAAGAACGAAACGAGCGAATAGCAAAGCACTTGCCGGTTATTTCAAGGTTGCAAAAAGAGCACCCTGAACTTTATAGCGAACTGCAAAAGCCTAAGGAAAAACCAAAGCCGTTTAATAGTCGATTTAATAGCAATTATAAGTAAGATACAGAACAAATATTAGTTATATTTCTTATTTTCACAGTTGGTAAGAAATATAGAGCCTTCCGTAAATCGAGAGTAATTGATAGGCAGCGACCTAATAAAAATACCGTAGTAAAGTAGTAATGATGAGAAAAGGAAATCGTAAGTCGGAAGTTAAAAAGAATAACCCACAGTAACGAGTGGCGAAGTAAAAGGAGATTCAAAGGTATGAGAAAACATACGTAATTATTAAAAATCAACGAGTAAAGGACACGAGGAAAATGATACGAAAAATAACACACCAAAAGATTTGGGCATTTCAGAAGAAAAACTTAAATCTTTAGCACGAACAATATTCCCCATCATAAGAGATTTTTTACTTTCAGAAGAAGGCAAAAAGGCTTATGAAAGATGGGAAAACGAACAACTTAATAATTCAAAATTAAATAAAGATTTAACCAACATATAATTATTTGGTTTCTGGCTATAGATATGTATAGACTTAGTCAACAATGAGCGCACATTGACATTAAAGCAAAAAGAGTAGATAAATCACTTGATTTTATCTACTCTTTTTTATTTTCTACAAATATAAAAATAATCCGAACGTCTTCCTTATCGGAAAGAAGTTCGAATTATTTCGTGTTGGCTGCCCCTGACAGACTCGAACTGACGACACTTCGGTTAACAGCCGAATGCTCTACCTGCTGAGCTAAGGGGCAATGTTTGGCTCTTATTGAGCCATTTTAATGGATGCAGCAACAACCTATCTTCCCGGACCGTCGCCAGTCAAGTATTTTCGGCGCTAGTGAGCTTAACTTCTGTGTTCGGTATGAGAACAGGTGGGACCTCACCGCTAACGTCACCGCAATGGTATATATCGGATTTCTCCGTGTATATCAATTTTTTCAGTGTACATATATTGTACACCTTTTTCAATCTCCCGTCAAATTCTTTACACGGTAAATTGACAACTGCATAGATTTTTTTAATAGCCACTTTTTTCTTTGGCTCAGCTAAAATTGTATAGTTAGGTGTTTCTTTGTAATTAATTCGCTCTATTCATCTCAATCTCTTGAGATCAAGCCCTCGACCTATTAGTATCAGTTAGCTCAACATATCACTATGCTTACACCCCTGACCTATCAAACTTGTTGTCTTCAAGTGGTCTTACTAACTTATGTTATGGGATATCTTATCTTGAGGTTAGTTTCACGCTTAGATGCTTTCAGCGTTTATCTAATCCGCACTTCGCTATCCTGCCATGCCGCTGGCGCGACAACAGGTGCACAATCGGTGCGTTCATCCCGGTCCTCTCGTACTAGGGACAAATCCTCTCAAATATCCTACGCCCACGATGGATAGGGACCGAACTGTCTCACGACGTTCTGAACCCAGCTCGCGTGCCACTTTAATCGGCGAACAGCCGAACCCTTGGGACCTGCTTCAGCCCCAGGATGTGACGAGCCGACATCGAGGTGCCAAACCTCCCCGTCGATGTGAACTCTTGGGGGAGATCAGCCTGTTATCCCCGAGGTAACTTTTATCCGTTAAGCGACGGCAATTCCATTCTCTACCGCCGGATCACTAAGCCCTACTTTCGTATCTGCTCGA
>JAZUSI010000109.1:0-19940 GCA_045606665.1 Christensenellaceae bacterium | reverse complement strand
TCTCTGTTTTTCTTCATAAGATAAACTTTCAAAATATTCCTTGTCGGTTAACCTTCCTATAGCGTTTGAAACTTCGCCCTCTGTTTCTAAAAGCTTTTTTACTTTTTGATAAAATTCTTCCTTTTCTTCAACGTTATTCTTTATACTTTCGGTCACCCTTTCTGCATAATATTGCTTAACTTTTGACGTGGCTATACCTGCTTTTTCAGCACGTTCAATATTTTCACTTAAATCGTGCTGATAATTTTGCCAAAATCCACATTTTAATCGTTTCTTTGCTTCTTTGCAATATTGTTTTAACGATTTCCTATCTTCTGACATCTTTTCCCCCTAATAATAGACATAATTTTCCTTTTTTTTACTTTTTTTGCAACAAAAAAATAAAGCCTATCAATATACGATAGACTTTCTTTTGTTTAGCCTTTAATGCTTCTCTTTCTTGCTGCTTCAGCCTTTTTCTTTTTCTTTACGGAAGGTTTTTCATAATGTTCTTTCTTTCTTAAATCGCCGATAATACCATCTCTTGAACATTTTCTCTTAAATCTTCTTAAAGCGCTGTCGATATTTTCATTTTCACCAACTCTTACTATTGACATTTCCTTCAACCCTCCTTTGCCCTTTGGCAGTTCGATAAAGCCTATTTAGTATATCAAATACTAGATTATTTTGTCAACTTTTTTACACAACTTTTATTTTCTTTTTTATTTTACTTTTTGTTGACTTTTATTATTGGTACTGCTAATATATATATTGTTAAATTTTAGGTGTATTATGACAAATAAAAAGAATTATAATTTTTTAATATTAGCCTGTTTTTTGGTCTGGTTTATTATGATGGGTAGTAAAAATATTTACACTGCTGAATATATTGAAATCGGCAATATTTTTAGTGTGGATAAACCTCAAGCAAGCCTTGCTATGACCTTTTATTTTATAACGTATTCTGCACTACAAATTTTGCTCTTTTTTATAATGGGGAAACTTAACGTTAAGTGGTATATGCTTGTAACCGTCTTTTTGTCAGGTGTAGTAACAGTTTTTATTGCACTTGCAACTAACCTTTGGCAACTTTGGTGGATTTTGGCGATTAACGGCTTGCTTCAAGGTGGAATTTGGGGCATGTGCACTTCTGTTTTAGATAAATATTTGCCAACTCAAATGAAAGCAACTGCAAATATGGTTATGAATATTGGCACGGCTGTGGCTGGAATTATTTCATATGGCTCGGCTTCTCTTTTCATTTCATTTAAAAGATTTGATTCGCCTTTTACTTTTTTTGGCATAATTCTTTCTGTTTCTGCTGTTTTGTTTTTTATTGCTGTTTCAAATTGTGCTAAAATTAAAAAAAATAATATTAATGAGCAGAACAACGTCCAAACAACAACCATTAAATCTTCACAAAATTTACCATTTACCTTAAAATCAAGCAAAAAAAAGTTATTATTTGTAGCTTTAACCTTTATTTTGAGTTTATTTATCCACTTTGTTTTTTACGGTGCACTTAACTGGATTCCTAGTATGCTTACAGAAAACTTTAATATTGATGAAAGCGTTGCAATTTTAATTTCTGTTATAGCACCTATAGCAACTGCAATTGGCCCTGTTTTTTCAATAAGACATTGCGAGAAATTCCCTAATTTCGTTGTTGTGGGATTTGTATATTTATCGCTTGCTTGTATATTCGGCTTTTTAATGATTTTCTTGTTTAACGTAAACGTAATATTATCTCTTATAATAGTTTGCTTATATTTAATCATTATTCAAGGCGCAATCACAATCGTTTTTAGCGTTATTTCTTATAAACTCAGTGAATACGTAAATGCTGGCGCACACTCAGGTCTTATGAATGCTGCTGGTGGAATTTCAGCAGGCATTGCGCCACCTATTGTCGGCGCTATAATCGAGTGCAATAATGGTTGGCAACTATCATACGTGACTCTTTTTACTATAACCCTAATTATCACTCTTTCCATTCTTATCTTGCTTGTCTTATTAAGAAAGAATGCTAATAAAAAGAAAATTTAATTTCTAATACTAAAACCCTTGGCAGATGCCAAGGGTTTTTTTGTTTGTTTTTTGATTTTCGTGTTTTTTACTTTAATGTTGCAAGCATAACTGCCTTAATAGTATGCATTCTGTTTTCTGCTTGGTCAAACACTATTGATTGTTCACTTTCAAATACGCTGTCGGTAACTTCCATTGCCGTGATATTAAACTTATTGTAAATATCTTTTCCAATTGTTGTGTTCAGGTCATGGAAAGCTGGTAAACAGTGCATAAACTTACATTGTTTGCCTGCATTTAACATAATTTTATCGTTAACTTGATATGGCATAAGTTCTGTTATCCTTTCTTGCCATACGCTATCAGGCTCGCCCATAGAAACCCAAACGTCAGTATAAATAACGTCTGCACCCTTTGTGGCAATCATTGGATCTTCAATAAATTCCAAAACAGCACCAGTTTTGTTTGCAATTTTTTGGCACTCATTAACCAATTCTTTATTTGGAAAATACTTTTTAGGTGCGCATGCAACAAAGTGCAAGCCCATTTTAGCTGAGCCTACCATTAAGGAATTGCCCATATTGTATCTTGCATCGCCCATATAAACGAGTTTTTTCCCTTTTAATGCGCCACAATGTTCTTGTATTGTTAAAAAGTCAGCCAAAATTTGCGTTGGGTGGAATTCGTTGGTAAGTCCGTTCCATACTGGAACGCCAGCGAATTTTGCCAAATCTTCAACGATTTCTTGACCAAAACCCCTATACTCAATACCATCAAACATCCTGCCCAAAACTCTTGCAGTGTCTGCAATGCTTTCCTTTTTGCCGATTTGAGAGCCTTGTGGGTCGAGATACACAACGCTCATACCAAGGTCAGCACCGGCAACTTCAAAACTACAACGAGTTCTCGTGCTTGTTTTTTCAAAAATAAGAGCGATATTTTTGCCTTCACACTCTTTATGTAAAATACCTTTTTTCTTTTTATCTTTAAGGTCTTTTGCAAGGTTAATTAAATATGCGATTTCTTCACTTGAAAAATCTAATAATTTTAAGAAACTTTTGCCTTTTAAGTTCATTTTTAACTCCTACTATTCAGCACAAACGTCTTTTATCGTTTGAATTGCAAATTCTAAATCTTCTTTAGGGATATTTAAGGCTGGCAATAATCTAACCTTATCCTTTGCAGTTAAGCAAATAACACCCCTATTTATACATTCGTTAACAACTTCTTTTGCTGGCATTATAGTTTTAATCCCCACCATTAAGCCTAAACCACTGACGCTTTCTATTCCTTTTGCGCCGTTTAGTTCATCAAATATATACTTACTTTTTGCTTTAACACCTGCCAAAAACTCGCTATCTATACGAGAAATAATGCTTATTGCCCCAGATGCACATATTGGGTTTCCACCATAAGTTGAGCCATGATCCCCAAAACCCAAAATCTTTTCGGTTTTTTCGTTCATCATACAACAGCCTATTGGAAGCCCACCACCGAGTCCTTTTGCCGTGGTTACAACGTCAGGATTAACCCCATAATTCATATAAGCATAAAGTTCGCCCGTTCTTCCGTTGCCCGTTTGAACTTCATCAACCATAAAAATAACGTCGTTTTCCTTGCAAATTTTCTCTACACCCTTAACAAAGTCCTTGTCGAGCGCAATTACACCACCTTCGCCTTGAACACACTCTATTAAAATACCACAAACTTTATTGGTTCTTACAAGAGTTTTAACGCTTTCTATATCGTTTGCCGTTGCGTGAACAAAGCCACTTGGCATTGGCAAAAATTTAGCGTGAAAAACGTCTTGCCCTGTTGCAGAGAGCGTTGCCAAAGTTCTGCCGTGAAAACTATTCTTTAAGGTGATAATCGTTGTATATTCAGCACCCTTTTTCTCTATTCCATATTGCCTTGCAACCTTAATTGCACACTCGTTTGACTCTGCGCCAGAATTTGAGAAAAACACTTTTTTCATACCCGTTTTTTTGCATAAAAGCTCAGCAAGTTCTGCACAAGGGCTTGTGTAATAAAGGTTTGAAGTGTGTTGAACTTTATCTAATTGACTGATAACTGCATTTTTCCACTCGTCATCACAAATACCAAATGCCGTAACGCCAATACCAGATCCCATATCTATATATTTCTTGCCGTCTGATGAATAAAGGTAAGACCCTTTTCCATAAGCAATTTCAACAGGAAAGCGTGCGTATGTGTTTGCTACGTACTTGTTATCTTTTTCTATAATTGAACTCATTTTATGCCTCCACGACCATTGTACCAGCACCTTCATCAGTCAAGATTTCCATAAGAATTGAGTGTGGAATCCTTCCGTCCATAATAGTAACGTTTTTAACTCCGTGTCCTATCGCATCTATACAACATTTTACCTTTGGTATCATGCCACCTTGAATAACACCTTCATCAAATAGCTTTTTAGCATCAGCAATAGTTATTTGTGGAATTAAACTCGTTTCATCGTTTTTATCTCTTAAAATGCCTGCAATGTCGGTCATCATTATAAGTCTTTCGGCTTTTAGGGCACCTGCTATTCTTGCCGCCGCCGTGTCGCCGTTAATATTATAAACGTTGCCTTCTTTATCACAACCAACGGTTGAGATTACAGGAATATAATTATTATGTAAAAGGTCTTCAACGCAAGCAATATTAACATCTGTAATTTCACCGACAAATCCAAGTTTTTCGTTCTTCATCTTAGCTTGAATAAGTCCACCGTCAATACCTGAAATACCCATTGCCTTTCCTCCTTGCATTTCAAGGTAGTTTACGAGCGACTTATTAATTTTACCAGCAAGCACCATTTGTACGATATCAACCGTTTCTTTATCGGTAACACGAAGTCCGTCAACAAACTTGGCTTCCTTGCCGAGTTTTTCCATAAGTTCGCTGATTTCTGGACCACCACCATGTACCAAAACAATCTTAACTCCAATGAGATGTAAAAGCACGATATCTTCCATAACTTGCTCTTTTAAACTTTGGTTTATCATAGCGTTTCCACCATATTTTACCACCAAAACTTTGCCTGTATATTGTCTAATGTATGGAAGTGCCTGCGTCAATACTTCTGCACGTTGTGCGTTTGAAAAATGTTTATCCATTTTTATCTCCTTTTTTAAGTACGATAGTCACCGTTAATTTTAACGTAATCATACGTTAAGTCGCAACCCCAAGCCTTTGAACATTGTTCTCCGTCGTTAAGGTTAACAACGATTGTGATTTCCTTTTCAAGCAAGATTTCCTTTGCCTTTTCTTCAGAGAAATCTACGCCACTACCGTTTTTACATACGTCTATTACACCTTTATTTGATTTAAAAGCAACGTCAATTTTATCGACGTTAACTAAAGCTCCACTATAACCTATTGCGCATAGAACTCTTCCCCAGTTTGCATCTGCACCGAACATTGCTGCCTTTGTTAAGCTTGAACATATAACGCTTTTAGCAACTGTTTTTGCCGTCTCAATATCCTTTGCGCCACTAACTGCACATTCAAGTAGTTTAGTTGCACCTTCGCCATCGCCTGCAATCATTCTGCAAAGGCTTACGTTAACCGTGTTTAAGGCTTTCATAAATTCCTTAAAGTCTTCACCATCGCTTACAATTTGTTCATTTTTTGCCATGCCGTTTGCAAGGACTACAACCATATCGTTAGTTGAAGTATCACCATCAACGCTAATCATATTAAAGGTGTTTTGAATATCACTCTTTAAGGCTTTTGAAAGCATTTCTTGGTTAATATTAACGTCACTCGTAATGAAAACTAGCATGGTTGCCATGTTTGGATGAATCATACCACTGCCCTTTGCAATACCACCGATATGACAAACTTTTCCACCAACTGTAAATTCAACGGCAACTTCCTTAACTGCAACATCGGTCGTCATAATTGCTTCTGCAGCAAAAAGCCCACCATCATTAGTTAAGCCTTTTGCAAGATCGCCAATTCCGTTCGCAATAGGTGTGATGTTTAATGGTTGACCAATAACACCGGTTGATGCAACCACAACGTCGTTAGCGTTGATATTTAATTCCTTTGCAACTAATTCACTCATTTGTTCAGCAATTTGAATTCCATTTGCATTGCAAGTGTTTGCATTTCCACTATTGCAGATAACTGCTTGGGCAATGCCGTTTGAAATATGGTCTTTAGTAACCTTTAATGGTGCACCTTTAACCAAGTTGGTTGTATAAACAGCCGCCGCCGTTGCTGGAACTTCACTATATATTAATGCTAAATCGCGTTTTGTACGGTTGTGGCGAATTCCACAATGTACCCCGTTTGCCTTAAATCCTTGCGCTGCACACACGCCACCACTGATAATCTTCATATGCTCTCCTTTATAATATAAGTCCTGTAGTTTGTTCTACACCTAATAATATGTTCATATTTTGAATAGCCGCGCCTGATGCTCCTTTGCCAAGATTATCAAAGCGTGAAACTAAAATTATTCTATCTTCATTGCCAAAGACTGAAACTTCTAAGCTGTCTTTGCCTTTCATTGAGTTTGCCGATAAAAATCCACCTTCATCAGTTTCAACAAACTTAATTACTTTACTGCCTTCATAGGCTTTTTTAAATATCTCTTTTAAACCGTTAATGTCGCATTTTATATCGTCCTTAAATAGTGGAACGGTTACTTCCATGCCCCTATCATAGTCTGAAACTATTGGACAAAAGATAGGCGACAATTCAAGGTTACAATATTTTTGCATTTCTGGTAAATGCTTATGCTTTTGGGTTAAACCATATTGGCGTGGAGCATCGTACAAAACGGGTTTTTCTTCCCCTTCATACTCTGCAATCATTTTCTTGCCACCACCGGTGTATCCCGTTAGCGAAAAACAAGTGAGTTTTGCCTTTTCACTTAAAACGCCAGCATTGATTAACGGATTAACAAGTGCAATAAATCCACTTGCGTGGCAACCTGGGTTAGCAATTCGTTTATGACTTGCAATCTTCTTCTCAAAGCCGTTTATTTCTGCAAAGCCATACTGCCAAGCATCGCTAACTCTATGTGCCGTTGACGTATCGATAATCTTAACTTTGTCGTTTTCAACAAGAGAAACGGCTTCAATTGCGGCTGCGTCTGGCAAACACAAAAAAGCAACGTCACAGCTATTTAACGCTTCTTTTCTTGCAAGCGTATCCTTCCTTAACTCATCTGGTAAAATTATTAAGTTTATATCTTTTCTATTTGATAGCCTATCAACAATTTTTAAGCCGGTTGTTCCTGCGCTACCATCTATGAATACGTTATACATTTTCTAATTTTTCCTTTATCCACTCAATTTGTTTTTCAACCGATTTTGGCGAAGTGCCCCCCTCAGAAATACGCTTTTCTACACAAGTTTTAAGGCTTATTTCATCAAATAAATCTTGTTCAAAAATATCGTCGTACTTTTTGTAATCTTGTAAATCAAGCGTTTCTAAAACTTTGCCGTTTTTTATGCAGTCGCTAACGATATTGCCAACGATTTTATAAGCCGATCTAAATGGCATGCCTTTTTTAACCATATAATCTGCAAGATCGGTTGCATTTATAAAGCCCTTTTGTGCTGCAGAGAGCATATTACCATCTAAAACTTTCATTGTGCTTATCATTGGCGTAAACACGTCTAAACACATCTTAACGGTATCGTAACTATCAAATACACCTTCTTTATCTTCCTGCATATCTTTGTTATAAGCAAGAGGTAATCCCTTAAGCACGGTGAGTATTGCCATTAAGTTGCCATATACTCTACCCGTCTTACCACGAACGAGTTCTGCCATATCCGAATTCTTCTTTTGTGGCATGATTGAAGAACCTGTTGTAAAGGCATCGGAGAGTTCAACAAACTTAAACTCCCAACTTGTCCACAAAATAATCTCTTCACTAAACCTTGATAAATGCATCATAAGCTTTGCTGAAGCCGATGCAAATTCCACACAAAAATCTCTGTCAGAAACTCCGTCGATACTATTCATTGCGATATCGCTAAAGCCCAAAAGTTCAGCTTCCATTCTTCTATCAGTGTTATAAGTTGTTCCTGCCAAAGCGCAACAACCGATAGGCGAAACGTTTAAGCGTTTCTTTAGATCGTTAAAACTTTCTATATCACGAAGTAGCATCATGGCATAAGCCATTAAGTGATGCCCAAAAGTTATTGGTTGCGCTCTTTGTAAGTGCGTATATCCTGGCATAATCGTGCTTTTGTGTTCTTGAGCCTTTAAAACAACTGCATTTATAAGCTCTTTAATTTTTTTGGTAATCTCTATCGTAGCATCTCTTAAATACATTCTTGTGTCAAGTGCAACTTGGTCGTTTCTACTCCTTGCGGTGTGAAGTTTTTTACCAATTTCCCCAACCCTTTCGGTTAAAACTTGTTCAACGAACATGTGAATATCTTCTGCCGAATAATCGATTGTTAACTTTCCACTTTCTAAATCCTTTAGGATTCCATCAAGCCCGTCAATCAAAGTATCAGCATCGGCTTTGCTTATAATATTTTTTGCTCCGAGCATACTTGCATGTGCCATACTGCCTAAAATGTCTTGCTTAAACATTCTGCTATCAAAACTGATAGAAGAATTAAAGTCGTCTGCTATTTTATCAGTAACACCGTCCGTGCGCCCTGCCCACATTTTTGCCATTAGAGTTTCTCCAAAAATTTTTATCTTTTTTCAAATTAAAGCGTCCTGCACGGAAAAATCCGAGCAGGACTATGGCTTACAAAAACTTATTTATTGTTTTTTTCTACCATTGCGGCTACCTTTATTGGTAAACCGAAAAGGTTGATAAAGCCTTCTGCATCTTTTTGGTTATAATCACTTTCACCAAAAGTTGCAATTTCTTCACTGTATAGCGAATCTTTACTCCAAACACCCGCATTTATCATATTGCCCTTATAAAGTTTCAAACGTACTTTTCCATTAACTTTTTCTTGTGTCTTATCAACGAATGCTGCTAGTGCTTCTCTTAATGGTGTGAACCATTGTCCGTTATATACGAGTTCGCCGTATGTAATAGCGAGTTTTTGTTTTTCATGCATGGTGTATTTATCAAGGCACAAGGTTTCTAATACACTATGTGCTTTATATAAAATTGCTCCACCTGGCGTTTCATAAACACCACGACATTTCATACCAACAAGACGGTTTTCAACGATGTCAAGAAGACCAATACCGTTTTCTCCACCGAGTTTGTTGAGTTTTAAGATAATGTTTTTAGCGCTCATCTTCTCGCCGACAATAGCGACAGGTGCACCCTTTTCAAAATCAATTTCAACGTAAGTTGGCTTGTCTGGTGCCGTTATTGGTGAAACACCGAGTTCAAGGAATCCTTCCTTTTCGTATTGTGGTTCGTTTCCTGTATCTTCAAGGTCCAAACCTTCATGTGATAAGTGCCATAAGTTCTTATCCTTTGAATAGTTTGTTTCCCTATTTATCTTTAGTGGAACGTTATGCGCCTCTGCATAATCGATTTCTTCTTCACGAGATTTGATATCCCATTCACGCCATGGCGCAATGATTGGCATATCTGGGCAGAAATGCTTTAACGTAAGTTCAAAACGAACTTGGTCATTACCCTTACCCGTACAGCCGTGTGCAATTGCATCTGCACCTTCTTTAATAGCGATTTCTGCAAGACCTTTTGCAATGCAAGGACGTGCGTGTGAAGTACCGAGTAAGTATTCTTCATAAATAGCGCCTGCCTTAACGCAAGGGATTATGTAGTTGTCAACGTAATCATCAGTTAAATCCAAAACGTAAAGCTTTGATGCACCGGTCTTGAGAGCCTTTTCTTCCAATCCATCAAGCTCATCTGATTGACCAACGTTACCTGCAACTGCAATAACTTCACAGTTGTTATAATTTTCTTTCAACCAAGGGATAATGATTGACGTATCAAGACCACCTGAATATGCTAAAACAACCTTTTTGATATCTTCTTTTTTCATAATGCCTCCAAGAACTTTTCAGTTCAAATTTAATTTACGCTTGATATTATATACCCATAAAATTAGCATGTCAACTTTTTTACACACCTTTTATGAATATTTTTATAAAATTTACAATATTTTTTGAATATTTTGTTTTATTATTCATTTTTATGTGAATAATTTATAGTTTTATTCATTTTGCCTTATCAAAAAAACAAATTGGAATACATTTAATGTTTTAGATACGAGTTGGACTAGGCTCGCGAAGAACTATGACCAGCTTGCAAATATCTTTATACTTTTATTTAAGGTATTAGAAACGAGCAGGTCAAGGCGCATAAAAATTTCGACGGGGCGCGTACGTCTGTACGTAACCCAAGAAATTTGAAATACAACGATGAGATGCGAAGTTTATAAAGCCTTATAAAAGACTTAGATACGAGTTGGATTAGGCTCGCGAAGGGTTTTGGGTGAAATTGACCGTCTGGTCATTGAAATCAAAACCCTAAGCAGTAAACGACGTCCAACGAAGTATATAAGGCATTTACATTTGTTGACCACCCGTAACGTTAATAGCCTGTCCCGTCATGTAACTTGAATATTCAGATGCTAAGAATACCATTGCGTCTTCAATATCCTTATATTCGCAAGAACGTTTCATAGGAACTTGATTGATATATTTTTCTCTTACTTCTTCTTCAGTAATGCCTTGGTTAGCAGCATATTGTTTAAATAGACTGTTTACCCAAAGTGGAGAGTTAAGTAAGTTGCCTGGGCAAATGCAGTTTACTCTTACGCCTGATTCAGCAAATTCTAATGCTAAACTTTGTGTTAAGCCTACACCACCGAATTTACTACCAGCGTATGCGCCGTTCTTAAAGCTTCCCTTTCTTCCTGATTTAGAGTTTATTTGGATAATACTACCACTCTTTGCCTCTAACATATATGGTGCGAAAGCCTTAACCGTGTTAAAGTAACCGTTTAAATTAATATTTGTCACTAATGCAAAAGCTTCTGGTGTTAAACTAAAAATATCGCCACTCTTAACGATTGCTGCATTGCAAATAAGGATATCAACTTTACCCCATTTTTCAACAACTGCTTTAGATGCTTCAACTAGTTGATCATACTTTGTAACGTCAACGGCGAGTGCTATTGCATCGCTGAGTTTTGATGCAACTGCTTTTGCACCTTCAATATTGATATCGCAAACGGCAACTTTGCAACCCTCTTTGTCTAAACGCATTGCAAGTGCTTCACCTAAACCTTGGCTTGCGCCCGTTACTACTGCTACTTTACCTTGTAAATTGATTGTGCTCATAATATATATCTCCTAAAATTTTTTTCATTTTATATTGTTTTCTTTCCTATTAAAGCATATTTTTCTATTCTTTCGGTTAAAGATGGAGTTTCCAAAATAGATTTTTCAGAAAACATTCCGTAATCTAAGCCTTTTTCACTTGAAATCGCTTCGTGCCCAATTAAAGCCCAAGTCGATTTGATTAGATGTGAATATTCAGGGAGCGCCAACGCCTTACAATCAAATTTTTGGCGTGGAGAGTTTACGTCTTCCCCACTTATTTCAAACAAGCCGTTGCTTTTAAGCAATTTTGTTAATCTTTGCAATTGTGCAAAAGTATTTCTCGTTGGCATATAGGCAACAGCATCAAAGCCTATCTTTTTAAGTTCTTCAATTAACTCTTCCAAAAAGTCGTCTTCAAATTTTTGCGCCTTTTTGTCGCCGGTAACCGAGTCCCCAACGTCGCCTAAATACGCATAGGCTGGAATTGCACCAAAACTTTTTGCTTTTTTCACGAACTCATCAACGAGCGGCATTTCTTCATCAGCATCTATATAGAAAAAACCCGTATCTGCCTTAAGCACACCCAAAAGGTCATATAAAAAGTGTGGATTTTCGCCATCAAGCAAAAATGCCTTTATCTTATCGCTGACTGATAATTTAAGGTCTTTTTGTAAAAAATCTACCAGCCCATTAGTTCTACCAAACTTGTTTTCTAGTTTTATTGCAAGAGCATATAAAAGATGCCTTTCGGTTATACTTCCACCATCCCTATCTTCAGATAAACAAACAACGTCCTTTTCAAAGTCAAGTTCTATGCCGAACTTTCCGTATTTTTCAGTGATAAGATTACACATCTTTTCATCACGTTCTTTTCTCTTATTGCGATAAAATTGTAGGTATTCGTTAAAGGCTTTTATATTCTGTGCAGGCACACCATGTGCAGCCATGTAAACGCAATCTTTTTGGTCTGGATGATTTATCTTGCCATAACCACGATTAAATTTACAACGCACTTCAACACCACAGGTTGCGCCCAAGCCCAAAATCTTGCAAGCTCGCTTAAATTCTTCTGCACCAGACAAACTATCATGATCCATAATTCCAGCACTCGTAAGCCCTGCTCGATATGCCATATACGCCGCTTTTGTTGGCGAATATGGTGAAAAGGAATATATCGTGTGAATATGGTTGTTTGCATCGTTTTCACGACGAATAGGTTTTTCTTCCTTTTGAACGAGTTCTTTTAAGGCGTTAATCCTATCTTCCATCGTTCCACCATTAAGCTTTTCAATTAAATTTTTCATAGCTACCTAAACTGCTCTATATATATTATATATAGAATTATACAAAAATCTATAGTTATAGTCAAGTGATATCTGCCTGTTAATAATTGTTTTTTGCTAATAAAAACACTTTTTCTCCTTTAAAAGAAAAAAGCCCCTAACCGCCTTGGTTAAGAGTTCTAAAAGAGTACCACTTGTATTCATTTTAATTAGTTATTCGTGCTGAACATATTCATCATCATTAAGCCATCGTAATTTGACTTCATAAACATGTTGCCACAGTTTGCTATAAACTTTTTCATTTTTACCTCCTTTGCGAGCCGTTTGCCCACTTGTTAAAATTTTTATTTATGTAAACAAAAGATAAATTATTAAAAAGGGAGAGAGAAAAAATTTATCTTTTGTAATTTTCGCCCATATTATATCCCCACTTTATGTTATTGTCAACTGTTTTATGCCACTTTTTTGAAAATATTTTTTTTATTTTTTATAGTTATTACAAAGCAACAATATTTGTTAAAAAATCACAAAAAAATACCACCACGACTAAAATCGGGGTGGTATCGTGTTATTTTATTTCACTTACTTTCTAATTGCACCATCACCTAAACATATGTATTTGGTGGTTAAAAGAGCAGACAATCCCATAGGTCCACGGGCGTGTAATTTTTGCGTGCTGATTCCTATTTCTGCACCGAGTCCAAACACGAATCCATCCGTAAATCTAGTTGATGCGTTATGATAAACAGATGACGCGTCAATCTCGTCCAAGAACTTTTCAGCCCGTTTGCTATCGGCGGTTATAATACTTTCAGAGTGGCGTGTGCCGTGTTCGTTTATATGTGCGATTGCCTCATTTAAACTATCGACCGTTTTAACCGAGATTATTGGACCACCAAACTCGGTGTAAAAGTCCTCATCGGTGGCTTTTTCTAAGTATGGATACTCTTTTATCACTTCATAAGCCCTTTCATCAGCGCGAATTTCCACTTGCTTTACTTCCAATTCCTTTGCAATCTTTGGCAAAGCATCTTTTAGAATTTCAGAGTGGATAACCAAAGATTCACAGGCATTGCAAACACTGTACCTTTGAGTTTTTGCATTAAAAATTACCTTTGAAGCCATATCGACGTCGGCAAATTTATCCACGTAAACGTGACAATTTCCCGTTCCCGTTTCAATTATTGGAATAGTGGAATTTTCAAGTGCTGAATTAATTAGCGATGCGCTTCCCCTTGGAATCAAAAGGTCCACGTATTTATTTAGTTTCATAAACGCCGTGGTCGTTTCCCTTGCAGTGTCTTGAATAACGTTTATTGCGTTTTCATCAACCTTACAATCACTAAGCGCTTTTTTAAGAACTTTTGCAATGGCAACGTTTGAACGAATAGAATCGCTTCCACCCTTTAATATAACGGCGTTTGCCGTCTTAAAACAAAGCGCAAAGGCATCTGCCGTTACGTTTGGTCTTGATTCATATATAATCCCAACAACGCCGAAAGGCACGTTCTTTTTTACGATAGATATGCCTTGACTTTGGTTTTCATAAGAATAAACGGTCTTGCCTAAAGGGTTATCTAATGAAGCGACTTGTTCTAAGCCGATAGCCATGCCTTCAATGACCTTTTCGTTTAGTAAAAGCCTATCGATAAACGCTTCGCTCATGCCCTTAACTTTGGCGTTTTCTATATCAATTTGGTTTTGTTCTATCAAAAACACGGCGTTATCACGGAGCGCTTTTGCACAAGAAATAAGCGTTTCTTTACGCTTTTCTTCGGTTAGTTTTATTAAGTTAACTGATGCCGTTTTTGCTTTTCTACCTAAAGATACTAAATCATACATCTTTTTTCTTGCTCCCAAAAATTCTCTTTAACTTATTTTTAACTCTCTTTCTAAAGAAATAGAATTTTACTCTTAATTTTCTTAGCCTTTTACGTTTATATAGTTTCTTAACCTTTCTAATGTATTTTGGGTCGTTGCAGTCTATATACTTTTTGCCACGATAAAAGCCTATCATAACCCCAAAAATTTGGTCTTCCGTTACTTTCTCAAGGTCAAATTGACTGTCACCACAAATAGCGTATCCGTCTTCTAAAACCTTTAATACCCTATGCAAAACAAAGGTGTTTTGACCACGCACGTAAAGGGCAACGTCAAACTCTTTTAAGCGTTCTCTTTTAGCAGACACAATAACCGACTGCCCCTTATTTTTAAGGGTCGGCCACATACTGTCCCCTCTGGGTACAAACGATATAACTTCGTTTTTATTAAGTTTTTCAATATAATCGTTTGACTTTATTTCCATATCCTATAAATTATAACAAAAACGCCTGCCGTTTGTCAACGACAGGCATTTTATTTATTCTATTAAATAATGTTTTTTATATCTAATAATCTCGCCACTTCATAATCGGGAATAATATCGCTGTTGTTTTCTTTTTTATCGTGGTTATACCAAATAGATTTTATGCCGTAATTTTTTGCACCTATAATGTCGGCTGTTAAACTGTCGCCTATCACTATTGTTTGCTCTTTGGTTATTCCGTTCATATTATTAAAGCAATAATCAAAAAAGTCTTTTTTAGGCTTTTGAAAACCTATCTTTTCAGAGATAAAAAAGCCCTCGAAATAATCGTGCATTTTGGCAAGTTTAAGCCTATTTATTTGCTGAATATAAATGGCGTTGCTTGCACAATATAACAAGTATTTTTTTGACAAATACTCTAAAAGTTCGTTTGCCCCGTCAACCGTTTCTGCAACGTTAAACAACGCCTTTCTAAATTCTATTTCAGCCTTGTCCCCGTCACCTTTTATGCCTATCGCATCAAAGATAATGTGAAATCTAACTTTGTGTAAACCTTCTCTCGTTAGTTCGCCCCTTTCAATTTTTTGCCACAATAAGTCGTTTTCCCTTGTGAAAACATCAAAATAGCCGTCCTTAAACTCTAAGCCACACTCGTTAAACGCTTTTCCCACGCAAATTTTTGCGCCTTTATGAAAATCAAGCAAGGTGTTATCAATATCTATTAAAATTGCCTTTACGTTTTCTATCATAGTTTTATGATAACAAAATAAAAGCGATTTTGTCAAGAGAAATGTTATTTACAAAAGTTTTGAAGTAGTTTTTGCTAAAACTTATTTCATAAAACCATTGACAAATTCTAATTTATTGCATATAATAAAAGTGTAAATAAAATACTTGTGAAACACAGAAAGCCTTTTGGCAACCACCTCTACTGTTAATTAAGTTCGATGAGAGGACGGGTGGTCTCTCCACAAGTATTTTTTTATTTTTAAACATGAATTTTATGTTTATTGTTGAGTTTTGCCACACTGTCTTTGTTCTCTTTGTTTTTTTGTAAAAGAAAAGCACCTAACGTTAATTGTTAAGTGCTTTATATTAATTATATTTATTTACGAGACTGTCTTTCTTTTTATATTGACTTGGTGCCAATTCAGGATTTTCTTTAAATAAAATTTTTTTCTGTTCATCCGTCAATTCTTCTTGGTCTGAAAAAAATTATATATAACTTTCTTATCAAAAGAAAATAAAAATACTCCAACTTCATCTATAGAATTAATCCACCATATTTTGTCACTTGGTTCTTGTTTGTAAAAATCAGACAATCTTAAACCTTGCTTTTCTTTTTCTTTTTTCAATCTTTCATATGTTGTCATATATACACCTGTATTTTACATGATTTAATTTTTAGAATTTAAATATGGCAATATATTTAGAAAATCTTTACTTTTTGCAAGGCTGTCCACTTCTATTATTACACTTGGTATCTTAACTTTTTGGCCTTGCAAAGTATTGCTTTGAACACATTTAAATCTTCTTTTAAGGGTTGCTTTGTTTAAAGCCTTATATCCATTGTCTTTTTTCTCGTACTGAAGCTCAAGATATTTTAACTGTCCATTTTCTTTTTTTATAATAGAAGCGTGCTTACCTATACCCAAATAATACTCTTTATTTTCTTGAACATCTGCTAATAATTTATTCGCCGCAACATAGTCATTGCTTTCTTCCACAATCTTTCCTTTAACCCCATCTAATTGCACAAGTTGTTTAGCCACTCCTAAACTTCTTATACATCTATTCCTTTTGCTCGTAGTTTATCTCGTTCCGCAAAAGTTCTCTCTTTTCCGTCTTTACACAAAATAGTCATCGTTTCAGAGTCTTGCGCCCATCTTTCGTGTATAGATATTTTTTTGACATTTTCTTTTATATTAAATCTAGATTTAAACCTCTTATCCTTTTCCATTATTTCACCTCTTCTACTATTATTTTATACAATGGAGAGTTCCCCTTTTCAATCTCTATAATGTTTTTAATATTGTATTTAGTTTTACTGCTATGTAATACTTCATTGTTTTATTGCAGTTTTATCCCCAAGCGACTACAACTTCTTCAGGAAATTCTTTCTCCTTATACATTAGTTTCATTTTATTAAACGCATGTCCACGATGCATCCCTAAATCTTCGTATATATACCCGCTTTCTTTTTCTACCACACACTTATCTTCTTTAGGATAATACGACAATATTCCTATTTTCTTTCCACCTTCGGGACTATACGAATATGTTATTTTATTTTCTTCTACTTTAATCTTCTTTAATATTACCATTTTATAAATACCTATTGATATATGGTTACAAATATTTTTCCAAATCCTCTTCCAATTCAAACATTTTGATTAACTTAGGATTTTCGATTTCTAAATCATTTTTTATTGTTTGTAAACACATATAAATGCCAAGTTTAACATCTTCATTTTGTTCATCGGCTAAATAACCTTTTAGTCTTATAATGGTTTTTTTTATTGTTTTCATTTTATTCACCTTTTCTTCTAATTTTCTCCCTATTTAGATAGTTGGTTAAAAAACGTTCCTAATAATAAAATCACAAATAATGCCCACATAATGCTTTCCTCCCCTTGTTTTCTAAAAGCATTATAATATACTTATTATGACAATATATGTCATATTTGAAAAAATTTTTGTTAATTAAAGGATATGTGAAGAATGGGACTTTCGTTTTGTAGCGACCATACCCGATAAACAGTGGGTGTCCACCTTTTATCGCAAGCCAATTATTTCTAACCTATTTTTTTAGGCTTGCGATTCCTACCTGTTCAAGCCCCATCATGAGCATAAAATAAAAACGACCTAAACTTAATTAGGTCGTTTTTATTTGGTGTGAAGGATGGGACTTGAACCCACACGGATAACCATACGCCCCTCAAACGTACGCGTCTGCCAATTCCGCCACCCTCACAAGTTGCCTATATATATTACTCAAAAAAACTTTATTTGTCAAGAATTTTTTTATATAATTTATTATATTTTTCAAAGTTTTTATGAATTTTTATTATATACTCATTACTCTCTTGATATGGCGTGGTCTTTAAACTTTTTCCGTCGTCACTATATTTTTTATCCGTTAGCCAAAGTGCGACCTTTCCTTCACCAGCATTGTATGCTATCAATGCTGTATCTAAATCGTTAAATTTTGTAATCAAATATTTAATGTAGTAACAGCCAAAATTTACGTTTGTTTGTATATCCATAATATCATATTCATCAACGCACAATCTTTCAGCGATATATTCTGCCGTTTTTTCTGTGATTTGCATTAACCCCATTGCGCCTGCCCTACTTTTAGCATTTGCATCAAAATTACTTTCGGTATTTATGACTGCAAACACAAGTGTTCTATCAATTCCATAATAATCAGCGCGTTCTATAACAACTTCCTTATATTTTAGTGGATACACGTAATTAGTTTCATAATATCTTGCAATTAAGCAAAGTGAAAAGATTATCCAACAAGAAAACAAAAATACCACTAAAATTTTATATAGAAATTTTCCTACTCTCCCTTTCATCTATCAATATATTATGCCCAAATTAAGCATTTTAATATATTAACAGAGTAGTTTTTGACAATAAATCTATTTTTACGCTATTTATTCTTGCTTTTTCGTAAAAAGATTTAAGGTATAATCTTTGCACTATCATTATAGGTGAATTATGAAAAAACTTTGTAATTTTTTTGCAATTATATTATTAATCGGCATTTGTTTTGGATTTTACGTTTCTCCAAGACAAGTTTTTGCCCAATCAGAATATAGGCGTGTTATAAATGACACTACTCCCTTTTATAAAAGCATGCTAGATCAAACCCCTTTGTTCTTTTTACCATATACGTATTACGTAAAAATAATAAGCCAAAAGGACAATTTTTGCCATGTGGAAATAAACGGCGAAAATGGACAAACAGGCATAGATGGTTTTGTTCCAACAGAACAACTTTTTTACGACGGACAAGAAGTTTTTTCCCCTTACTTAAACCTTTACATAACAACGGTTGACACTGCTGTTTTATATTCTGACCCCAACCTTTCTTTTCCAATACAATATATCTTTGCAGAACGCTCTCTTTTATACTTTGGCGAAAATCAATCTATTCATGGTAAACTTTTTTACGTGGCTTATAACAACAAATTAGGGTATGTAAAGGAAAGTGATATTTTGCCATTTGTCATAAACAATCACCCAAACGAACTTACTTTTTTGCCAAAACCAACACCAGAAGAAAATCAAACGTCAGTACAGACAAATAACGATTTTTTTAATCTTAAAACTATAATAATCGTTTGTTTATTGTTGGCTGGGATATTTGCTCTTTTTATTGCTTTATCAAACAAAAATAACAATGCCAAAAAGACCAATTATTACGAAGAAAATGATTACGATTAATTAGGCGGATAACTTAACGTTACTTTCTTTTTCTCGTATAAATATGTTTTTCTTTTGCTTTTTCTTCTTATTTTTATAATTTTGTTTTTCTTGTTCTTCTACTCTCTTTAATAATTCCTTAAAAAAGTTTGTTGTCAACAAATTTTTCTTAAACCACTCATCAGTCAACCCAACATTTTCAAAGTTTTCTGCAATTTTTTTTACAAGACTGACTTGACGTCTAAAATATCCCCTACTTTCACAGTCAAAATCCGTATAATATTCTTTAGGCTTTTGCTTAAAATATTTATAATCTAAACAATCTAACTCATAATTAGATAGTTTTTTTAGAACTTTTTCCACAAGTTCTTTTAGTTCTATCAACGCAACCTTTTGCGCTGTATAATTAAGTATACTTTCGCATTGTTCTATACATGGAGTATAGTCACTCATAGAGGATATTGCTTTCCTTTCTACAAAATCATCAATTTGCCCCTTAACCGTCTCTATGTTTGCATATGCATATAACACGGTCTTTGTGTAGTATATATTCATAAGTTTCTCCTTTTTTTTCACATTAGCATCGATGCAAGATTATTGTATTACCTAAAAAAATCAAAGTCAATGTTATATGTCTATATTTACGAACATTTGTTCGTGTTTTT
>JAZUSI010000108.1:0-8803 GCA_045606665.1 Christensenellaceae bacterium | reverse complement strand
TAGCTATCAACTGCAGCCATAAGCTCCTTAATGCAATCAAACTCTGGAGCGTCTACGCCGTTTGAAGACATAAGAGCATTTCTAGCTGAACCACGAACGATTGGAATGTCATCACCTGGGAACTCATACTCAGAGAGAAGTTCTCTGATTTCCATTTCAACGAGTTCCAAAAGTTCTGGGTCGTCGAGTTGGTCGCACTTGTTCATGAATACTACGATGTAAGGAACGCCTACTTGACGAGCAAGAAGGATGTGTTCTCTTGTTTGTGGCATTGGGCCATCAGTTGCAGCAACAACGAGGATTGCGCCGTCCATTTGAGCAGCACCAGTGATCATGTTCTTTACATAGTCAGCGTGGCCTGGGCAGTCAACGTGTGCATAGTGACGATTTTCTGTTTGATATTCAACGTGTGAAGTATTAATTGTAATACCTCTTGCCTTTTCTTCTGGTGCCTTATCGATTTCATCGTATCTCATTTTTTGAGCGTTACCGATTGAAGATAATGTCATTGTGATAGCAGCAGTAAGAGTTGTTTTACCGTGGTCAACGTGACCGATGGTACCAATGTTAATGTGTGGTTTTGTTCTTTCGAATTTAGCCTTTGCCATTGTGGTTTCCTCCAAATTTTTCAATAATTATATTTTTTTTAATTTTTTTGTTTTTTAGTGATTTTTTAACCATTGTTATCATTTTACAATAATTTTAGGTAATTGTCAATAGTTAATTATGCTTTTTTGCCGATAATCTTTTCAGCAACTGATTTTGGAACTTCAGCGTAGTGTGAGAATTGCATTGTGTAGTTACCTCTACCTTGTGTTCTTGAACGAAGGTCTGTTGCATAACCAAACATTTCTGCTAGTGGAATATGCGCATCGATAACTTTTACACCGTTTCTATCGTCTGTACCTTGTATAATACCACGACGAGCAGTTACGTTACCCATAAGGTCACCGAAGTAATCATCAGGTGTTACGATTTCAACTTTCATAACTGGTTCTAAAAGTACGCTCTTTGCTTTTGCAAGACCATCTTTAAGGGCCATAGAACCTGCAATCTTAAACGCCATTTCTGAAGAGTCAACGTCGTGATAGCTTCCGTCGTAAACAGTTACTTTGAAGTCAACAACTTCGTATCCAGCAAGAATACCGTTCTTTGCTGCTTCCATAATACCCTTGTTAACAGGTTGAATAAATTCCTTTGGAATTGAACCACCGACTGTTTCGTCGATAAATTCGTATTCCTTACCTGGTTCTTGTGGTTCAAGACGAATCTTACAGTGACCGTATTGACCGTGACCACCAGATTGACGTTTAAATAAGCCTTCTGCTTCAACAGCTTGACGAATAGTTTCCTTATAAGAAACTTGTGGCTTACCTACGTTTGCTTCAACTCTGAATTCACGAAGTAATCTATCTACGATAATTTCAAGGTGAAGTTCGCCCATACCGGCGATAATGGTTTGTCCTGTTTCTGTATCGGTATATGTTTTGAAAGTTGGATCTTCTTCTGCAAGTTTTGCAAGAGCAAAACCCATCTTTTCTTGACCTTGCTTGGTCTTTGGTTCGATAGCAACTTGGATAACTGGATCTGGGAATTCCATTTGTTCAAGGATAATTTGCTTTGATTCATCACACAAAGTATCACCAGTTGTAGTTTCTTTCAAACCTACTAAAGCACAAATTTCACCAGAGTAAACTGCATCAACTTCTTCTCTGTGGTTAGCGTGCATTCTTAAAATACGCGCAACTCTTTCCTTCTTGCCCTTAACACTGTTATATACGTAAGAACCTGTCTTTAATACACCAGAGTAAGCACGGAAGAATGCAAGTTTACCAACGAATGGGTCTGTCATAATCTTGAATGCAAGACCACTGAATGGTTCTTCATCTTTTGGTTCTCTTGATGTTTCTGCACCATTTGTATCAACGCCGGCAACTGCGCCAATGTCTAATGGACTTGGGAGATAATCAACAACTGCGTCTAAAAGGTTTTGAACACCCTTGTTTCTATATGATGAACCACAAAGAACAGGGGTTACTTTCATAGCAAGTGTTGCGATACGCAAACCTTTCTTAATTTCTTCAATTGAAAGGTCGCCTTCTTCAAAGTATTTTTCCATCAATGCGTCGTCTGTTTCAGCTGCAACTTCAACGATGCTTGCTCTTGCTTCTTCAACAGCGTCAGCCATATCTGCTGGAACGTCTTGAACGTCAATTTCTCTTCCTAAATCGTCAAGATAGATATAAGCCTTTCTTGTGATAACGTCAACTATACCCTTGAAAGTATCTTCTTTACCGATTGGGAGAATGATTGGCATAGCATTTGTATGAAGTCTTTCTCTCATCATTTTGATAGCGTTATCATAGTTAGCGCCGTTAATGTGCATCTTATTAACGTAAGCGATTCTTGGAACTTTATATTTATCTGCTTGTCTCCAAACCGTTTCACTTTGAGGTTCAACACCACCCTTTGCACAGAAGGTTGCAACAGCACCGTCAAGTACGCGGAGTGATCTTTCAACTTCTACAGTAAAGTCAACGTGGCCTGGGGTATCAATAATGTTTATACGGTGACCTTTCCAATAACAAGTAGTAGCAGCACTAGTAATGGTAATACCACGTTCTTGTTCTTGAACCATCCAGTCCATAGTAGCGCCACCTTCGTGGGTTTCGCCGAGCTTATGGGTTTTACCTGTATAGAACAAAATTCTTTCGGTAGTGGTTGTTTTACCAGCGTCAATGTGCGCCATAATACCTATATTTCTTGTCACACCTAAATCAAAATCTCTTGGCATAATTTATCTCCAAATTAGAATCTGTAATGTGCAAACGCTTTGTTTGCTTCAGCCATTCTATGTGTATCTTCTTTCTTCTTCACAGCACTACCTGTGTTATTGAAAGCATCTACGAGTTCTGCAGCAAGTCTTGAAGCCATTTCTCTTTCGCCTCTTTTTCTTGCTGCTGCAACCAACCATCTGATTGCAAGTGTTTGTCTTCTTTCAGCACGGATTTCGATTGGAACTTGATAGTTTGCACCACCGACTCTCCTTGCCTTTACTTCTACCATTGGCATAATGTTGTTTAATGCTTGAGCAAAAACTTCTTTAGCATCTTGACCAACTTTTTCTGCCGCTTGGTTAAATGCATCGTAAACAATGCCTTGCGCAATGCCTTTCTTTCCGTCGAGCATAACTTGGTTAATCAATTTTGTGATTACTTTATCATTATACACTGGATCTGGCAAAACGTCTCTTTTTGCAATATTGCCTCTTCTTGGCATAATTAAATCCTCCTTTAAATTTTTGCACTCATCGTGCGTTTTTAAGGGTAAACCCTTAGTTTAGTACAGCTATCGCTTGCCTAAATAGGTAGCGAACCTTCTGTCTTTCGACATACTGCCTACCAAATCGGGCTAATTTTCCGAATTCCGATTGTAAGTAGGTGTCTTTGTGATAAATAAGTCGTTTTTCTTATTATTAAACTTATTTAGGTCTCTTTGCGCCATACTTTGATCTTGCTTGACGACGTTTTGCAACGCCTGCAGTATCAAGTGCGCCACGAATAATGTGATATCTTACACCAGGTAAGTCTTTAACTCTTCCGCCACGGATAAGAACTGAGCTGTGTTCTTGTAAGTTGTGACCTTCACCAGGGATATAAACGATACCTTCAGCCTTGTTTGTCAAACGTACACGAGCAATTTTACGAAGAGCTGAGTTAGGTTTCTTTGGTGTTGTCGTTGTTACTGACAAGCACACACCACGCTTTTGTGGACATTCTTCGAGTGCAGGTGATTTTGACTTGTAGGTAATTTGCTTTCTACCTTGTCTAATTAACTGTTGTATTGTTGGCATATCGCACCTCCTTAACTTATTTCGGATATTCAGAAAACGGATTCGGAAATTTCCGTTTTAGAAACAAAAATTATTTTTCTCCGGTGGGAATTCAAAACCCACCGAAGTATTATTTTACCATTTCTTGTCTTTTTAGTCAAACAAATAAATAGTATTTTGATGTTTTTTATTGTAAATTGCTGTTTTTATTGATTATTCTTCAATATCTGTTGGTCTTTGAACAACCGTTTGTGGAGCAACGTTTTTATAGTTCTTAATACCAGTTCCTGCTGGAATAAGTTTACCAATAATAACGTTTTCTTTTAAGCCTACCAATGGGTCGATCTTGTTCTTAATTGCTGCTTCTGTTAATACTCTTGCCGTTTCTTGGAATGATGCAGCTGAAAGGAAGCTTTCTTTTGCAAGAGCTGCCTTTGTAATACCTAAAAGTATTCTCTTACCTTGTGGTGGTTCTAAGCCGTTTTCAAGAGCATTGATTGTTTCTTCTTCAAACTTATGAACGTCAAGTTTTTCGCCTGGGAGGATGTCTGCGCCACCTGGATTTTCAACTTGAACTTTCTTCATCATTTGACGAACGATAATTTCAACGTGTTTATCATTGATATCAACGCCTTGTGAACGATAAACGCTTTGAATTTCCTTAAGAATATAATCTTGAACGCCCTTGATACCCTTTGTCTTTAAGATGTCTTGTGGATACACTGAACCATTTGTCAACACTGAACCCGGTTCAACTCTATCACCCGTTTTAACAATAACACCTGTGCCAAAAGGAATTGTATAATCTTCTGGCTTACTGTCGTCATCAGGTTTAACGATAACGTGAATAATCTTATCCTTTTCTTCAATTTCAACCGTTCCACTATGTTCACAGACGATTGCAGCGTGTTTTGGTCTTCTTGCTTCAAACAATTCTTCAACTCTTGGAAGACCTTGTGTGATGTCGCCCGTACTTGCAATAGCACCGGTGTGGAAGGTTCTCATGGTCAACTGTGTACCTGGTTCACCGATTGATTGTGCAGCGATAATACCAACTGCTTCACCAATTTGAACAGGATTGTTGTTTGACATGTTCTTACCATAACATTTAGCACACACACCTGTCTTTGACTTACAAGTGAAGATACTTCTAATTTCAACTTGTTCAATACCAACCTTAACGATTTCATCAGCCATATCTTCTGAAATCATTTCATTGGCTTTAACCATAACTTCGCCAGTTTGTGGATTAATGATATCTTTAACAGTAAATCTACCAGCAATTCTATCACGAAGGCCTTCAATGATTTCGCCTTTGTTACCTTTAATAGCAGACACTACAACGCCCTTAATAGCGTCGCCAGTCGCAGCAAAACAATCGTCTTCTTTGATAATAACTTCTTGAGAAACGTCAACCAAACGACGAGTCAAATAACCTGAGTCAGCCGTCTTAAGAGCAGTATCGGCAAGACCTTTACGACCACCGTGAGATGAAATAAAGTATTCCAAAACTGAAAGCCCTTCACGGAAGCATGATTTAACAGGAATTTCAATAGTTTTACCATTAGGGTCGGTCATAAGACCACGCATGCCGGCAAGTTGTTTAATTTGGTCCTTAGAACCACGGGCACCTGAGTTAGCCATCATAAGAATTGGGTTAAACTCATCGAGTGTGTCCATAAGTTCTTCGGTAATATCATCAGTTGCTTTCTTCCAAATGCTAACTACCTTTTTATATCTTTCTTCATCAGTAATAAAGCCTTTCTTGTAAAGGTTTTCAATCTTCAATACGTGTTCTTCAGCTTCACCCAAGATTTCAGCCTTGCTTGCTGGCATATGCATATCGAACACACTGGTCGTGATAGCGCCGATCGTTGAATATTTAAAGCCCAAAGCCTTAACCTTATCAAGAACGTCTGCCGCACAGCTTGCACCGTGACGCTTAAAACATGCGCCAACGATTTTTTGAAGATCTTTTTTACCTGTCAACTTATCAATTTCATACTTCAAGAAATCTTCTTTTGTCTTTCTCTCAACAAATCCAAGATTTTGTGGAATTGCTTCATTGAATATAATTTTACCAACAGAAGTTTTTACTCTACCAGTAACCTTTTCGCCCTCTACTTCTACTTCACGGCGAACGATAATTTCATCTTGAAGCCCTATCTTTCCAGTTTGATAAGCCATAATAGCTTCTTCTGGTGACGTATATGAAACGGTGTGTTCTGGAACGCCATAAACCGTACCGTTTTCATCTTTTCTACCCTTTTCGTTATACTTTTCACCGATTTTCTTTTTCAAGAGTGTCAAGTAATATGCACCCATAACCATGTCTTGTGATGGAGACATAACCGGCTTACCATCAGAAAGCTTTAAAATGTTGTTTGATGCGAGCATCAAAAATCTTGCTTCAGCTTGAGCTTCAACTGAAAGTGGAACGTGAACAGCCATTTGGTCCCCGTCAAAGTCGGCGTTGAATGCGCCACATACTAATGGGTGAAGCTTAATTGCTCTACCTTCAATCAAAACTGGTTCAAACGCTTGAATTGATAATCTATGAAGTGTAGGCGCACGGTTAAGCATAACTGGGTGGTCTTTAATAACTTCTTCCAAAACGTCCCAAACTACTGCCTTACCGCGTTCTACCGTACGCTTTGCGTTTTTAATGTTGTGGCAAACGTTGTTTTCCACGAGTTTTTTCATTACAAAAGGCTTGAATAGTTCAATAGCCATTTCCTTTGGCAAACCACATTGATAAAGTTTAAGTTCAGGTCCAACGACGATAACTGAACGGCCAGAATAGTCAACACGCTTACCGAGAAGGTTTTGACGGAAACGACCTTGTTTACCACGAAGCATACCTGAAAGTGATTTTAATTCACGGTTGCCTGCGCCGCTTATAGCTTTACCGCGACGGCCGTTATCGATAAGTGCGTCAACGGCTTCTTGAAGCATACGCTTTTCATTCCTGATAATGATTTCAGGAGCACCGAGTTCCATTAACTTCTTCAAACGGTTATTTCTGTTGATAACACGACGATACAAGTCGTTTAAGTCACTCGTTGCAAATCTGCCACCATCGAGTTGAACCATTGGACGAAGTTCTGGTGGGATAACAGGAAGAACGTCTAAAATCATCCATTCAGGGTGGTTTCCACTCTTTCTGAACGATTCGATAATTTCTATTCTCTTAACTGCTCTTATTCTTCTTTGTCCAGAAACGTTTTCAGCAATAATCTTTTTAGTTTCAGCGCTTTCTTTATCAAGGTCGATTGCCATTAAAAGTTCTTTAATAGCTTCAGCACCCATACCCGTCTTAAACGAGCCAACGCCGTATTGCTCTTCCATTTCAAGCTTTTCTCTATCATTAATAACTTGCTTATATAATAATGGTGTCGTACCTGGATCTAAAACCACGTGGCAAGCAAAATATAAAACTTGCTCAAGTGATTTAGGACTCATATCTAGCATAAGTCCAATTCTTGATGGAACGCCCTTAAAATACCAGATGTGAGAAACAGGAGCAGCGAGTTCAATGTGTCCCATTCTATCACGACGTACTTTAGACTTTGTAATTTCAACGCCACACTTGTCGCAAATTACACCTTTATATCTAATACGTTTATATTTACCACAGTGACATTCCCAGTCCTTTGTAGGTCCAAAAATTCTTTCGCAGAAAAGTCCACCTGTTTCTGGTTTTTGCGTTCTGTAGTTAATGGTTTCAGGCTTTGTTACTTCGCCGTAAGACCATTCTCTAATTTTTTCGGGAGATGCAACTCCTATTTGTATAGAATCAAAATTGTTAAGTTCAAACATATTCTCTCTATCCCCCTATTATTCATTTTCCTCAGACTCAAATTCGTGGTCAAAATCATCATCGAACAAATCGCCGTCTGGAATTGTTGTATCTATTTCATCATCGTCGTCTTCAAACATATTCTTGTCAAAGTTAAATTCATCATCAATATCAACAGTTTCGTCATCTTCAAAGTCAGCTGTTGGAAGTTCTGTATCAACGTCATCAATTTCAACTTCTTCACGATTGTCTTTTTCACGAACGTAAGGAATATCATCAATATCCCCTTCGATGAGATCTTTAAGCGCGAGTTCTTCTTTATTTTCTGCAAGAACCTTAACGTCTAAAGCTAAGCTTTGTAATTCCTTCAATAATACTTTGAATGCTTCAGGAATACCTGGTTCGCTAATATTCGTACCTTTTACGATAGATTCGTAAGTCTTAACTCTACCTACGATATCATCGGACTTAACAGTCAAAATTTCTTGCAAGATATGAGCTGCGCCATATGCTTCAAGTGCCCAAATTTCCATCTCCCCAAAACGTTGGCCGCCGAACTGTGCTTTACCGCCGAGAGGTTGTTGTGTAACCAAGCTGTATGGACCTGTTGAACGCGCGTGAATCTTATCGTCAACTAAGTGGATAAGTTTAATCATATACATTTGACCAACAGTAACTCTGTTTTCAAATGGTTCACCAGTTCTTCCATCGTAAAGTTGAATCTTACCATCAACTTCTCCATCTGGATTAACTATATTGTTTTCTTTAAACAACTCTCTGATATCTCCTTCAGTTGCACCGTCAAATACAGGTGTAGCAATCTTCCAACCGAGTTGTTTACAAACAAGACCTAAGTGCACTTCTAAAACTTGACCGATGTTCATACGTGATGGAACGCCGAGTGGGTTAAGCACGATTTGAAGTGGAGTACCGTCTGCCATAAATGGCATATCTGATTCTGGCAATATTCTTGAAATAACACCCTTGTTTCCGTGACGACCAGCCATCTTGTCGCCGATGCTAATCTTTCTCTTTTGAGCGATATAAACTCTAACGAGTTTGTTTACCCCAGGAGAAAGTTCATCTTTATTCGCACGCGTGAATATCTTAACGTCTACAACGATACCACCTTCACCGTGTGGAACTTTAAGTGACGTATCTCTAACTTCTCT
>JAZUSI010000107.1:0-4806 GCA_045606665.1 Christensenellaceae bacterium | reverse complement strand
ATATGAGTTTGCAAAACAACAAGTGTATGAAAACACAAAAGACAAAAGTCGAATGTGTGTAAAACTGATTAATATATCGGATAGAGGCAAGCACAAGCGTTGTAGACTTTATAAGAAAGCTATACCGATATTAGATTGGATTGGGATGCGAGAATACTACGAAGAGATGTTTCCAAACAATAGAGTATCTGGTGGTGAGCGAAATAAGTTTAGAAATGATATGGTTGCCGAAGCGGTTCTGATGATGCTGGAAAGCGATATAGAGGTTTTACCAACATACCTACCGGAATTAAGGTTAAACAATCGGTATAACTCGTTTAATGGTAGAAGTTGCTTTTACAGTACTAGGCATATAAAAAGGAAATTAAACAAAGGTATTAACAAGATTGTATCATCAAGAATTGTTGGAACTTTATTTGCTGGAAACAATGTTTATGCGGTCTATAATACACGTTCTAGTGCTATCAAATGGAAAGGTATGAATGAGATGAAGACTAGATATGTTTTAACGGATTTGGCTCGTGTAAACGGCGATTTGTCTGAATGCAACAACGCTATCATATTTGGCAAGGATGATAAAACCATACTCAATTCGTTTTTTAATCAAGCTGAAAAGAACAACAAAGATTTTCGCTTTGACAAAATTTATCAAAATGTTTACGCCATACCGCAAAATCCGATTGGTATTGAGCTTTTGAAACTTTTCAAAATTCCATGCTTTCAAGAAAGAATTTTAACGTATATGTTTGAAGAAAAAGATATATGCAGAAATTCTGGATATGGTTGGAATGCTGTTATTGACGATGTATATGTGTTTTCGTATTTAGACGCAAATATTGCGGCTCTTTCTCGCTTTTACGAAACGGCAAAGCGTGGAAAGGGTAAAAACAAATTTATGGTAATTTGCTATGACTTTCAAGAAAAATTTATAAAACAACATTTTGAAGGTATAGCAAGTATTGCTACTATGCCGTTTCAAGAAATTTTGCTCAAGATAGGAGGATATAAACATGAAGCAAAAGTTTAAAAATTTTATAAACAAAATAAAAGCATTTTTAAGTAAACAAGACTGGAAACTAATTGGAATAATTAGTGTATGTGTGGTAGGGACAATAGGATTTTTCTATATATTCGGGCTTTTCTCGCAATTTGTAGAGCAATGGTCGGTTATGAGATATGCTGGTATAAATCCAGAAAATTATGATATTCCAGAAGTATCAGCTAGTTTTTTAGCGTGCATAGCGGCAACGTTTTCTGAAACTGGACTTAAAGGTATATTAGCACTTTTAGGAATAGTCGTTATCGTTGTACTATTAAATATCAATAAAATAGAAAAATGGTGTAAGAGAAATAAAAGAGGCTTCGTAAGAAGTAAAAGCAATTCTCACGGCTCAGCAAACGAAATTTCTTCTAACGAGATAAAAGAAAACTTCGAAGTTTCTACCATAAAAGAGGCGAAAGGTATAATTTTAGGGGAGACTAAAGACAAGTTAGTATGTCTTCCAAGGGATAAGCAAGGCAATAAGAATATCGCTGTAGTAGGCTCGTCAGGAACGGGAAAATCAAGAGCGATTATCCGCAATGCATTATTTCAAATGATAATAAACGACGAATCGGTCATTTTGACAGATCCGAAAGGGGAACTGTATTCTGATACTGCGTATTTATTTGAAATGTGCGGATATGAAGTTCGTGTTATCAACCTTGTCGATATTGAAAAAAGCGACGGATGGAACCCTATGGAGTACATCGATAAACCTGAAAAAGCAACCATTCTTGCCAAGTCGTTGATTATCAATAGCAATACTGGTAAGTGTGGCGATGAATTTTGGGATAACGTTGCAGAGAACTTGTTGAAAGGTTTAATTTTGTTGGTTGCTATGGATAAAAATTTGACGAACGAAGACAAAAACTTGGCGGAAGTTTATAGGCTGATAACTATGGGAAATGAAAACGAGTTTTGCCTAATGTTAGAGCGTATTCCTGATAAACATCCTGCAAAACAAGCGTTTAATACTTATTTGGCAAGTACGGAATCCGTCCGTATGAGTACACGTTCTGGGCTTGCAACGAGATTGAGCATTTTACAAGATAAAGAAGTAAAAGATTTTTTCTCGTCGTCGGATATAAACCTTTCTCGTCCCGCAGAAAAGAAAAGTGTGTATTACGTTGTTACCAGCGATAATGATATGACTAAAAATATGATTACAGCATTATTCTTTACTTGTTTAATGCGTGGTGTACTTTCTTATGCGGATAGCCGTGATGATATGAAATGTAATGTACCTGTCAATTTTGTTTTAGATGAGTTTAATAATGTGGGTAAATTAGGAATAAGCCCAGATGGTAGTGACTTTTCACGTTTTATAAGCACATGCCGTTCAAGAAATATCAATGTTATGTTTGCGGTGCAAGGTATTGGACAGCTGCAAAACAGATACGGAAATTATTTGTGGTCGGATATTCTTAATAACTGCGATACACAAATTTTCTTGGGTTGCAACGATATGATTACAGCGGAGTATTTTTCTACTCTTAGCGGTGAAATCACAGTTGAATACGACACTTATACAAAGAGTGAAAGGACAGGCAGCAGGGATAATACATACACCTACAGTAAGCAAAAAGCAAAAAGAAGGTTGTTTACGCCGGATGAAATTTTGCGAAGTAATCCTTCAACGCTTAAATGTTTCTGCAATGGACTAGGAGTTATGGAGCTGAATAAGTTTGATTATTCTCGTCATCATGCATATATGTTTATTGTAAAAAGTGACGTAAACGAATATGAGCCTGAACGAAGAAATAAACCTGAGCAAGAAGATAAAGTGATGGAAGTAAAACCTGTTAAAAAAGAAGAAAAAGGCTTTTCGAAAATCGTTAAGATTGACGATATTAGGAATGTTTAACTGACTTGGGAAGTTTGGCGCCGAGCGAAGGCGAGGCGGGAAATTCCCTAATACTCATTTTGATGAAAAACAACCAAAAATAATTAAATTAATGGAGATTTATTATGTTTATATTATGTAACGATTTGGGAAACAAATTGACTTTGATAGGCTTTTTAGGGTATAATATTATTAGCCCGAAACGTAGTGCGGACATGTCCGACAATGAAGCAAGGAGCGTTAAAAAAGCCACTTGTGGACGGGGAGGGAATATAGGGCGACTACACGGTCCGCCATACTTTGTAAGGAGGTGACAGATAGAGAATTAAACAAAGTTCTAAAGGCGTTGGAGCAAATTCCGAACGAAAAAGAGCGAGATGATGCGATGCAAATCGTTTTAAAAGCGGCGTCAGAAAGCATTACTTTAGAACGGCTTAAAAAAATATCTTCTTTTAGGGAAGAAGAAAAGAAAAAAGAAGAAGGGCAAGGATTTATCAAATTTACAAAAAAGGAGATAGAATCTATGCCAGAAATTATTCAAAGATTATTTGTTTTTGATGAAAAAGTTATTACATATCGTTTGGTTCGCGGGAAATATTATCAAGCCAGATATCGCCGTGACGGGTTAAACGTTGAAGTCATGTGTAAAGACTTCGAGCAAATGAAGAGGAAATTCATAGAGAAGTTTTACCGTGCGCTAACAGAAAAACAATCGACTAAATATCCAAAATTTAGAGAGTTTGTTGAAGAGTGGCTTAAAATAAAGAAACAAACGGTAAAAGAATCAACCTACAATTCGTATGAGAATCTCGTGTTTGCACATATTCTTCCACGATTTGGAAAAATGTTCTTAAACGAAATTACGAGAAAAGAAATTCAAGACTTTTTATTCGGACTCGTAGACCAAGGTAAAAACAGAACGGCACATAAAATAAAACAACTTATGTCAAATATGTTCGTTATGATTGCCGACGATTACGACTTACGAAACCCAGTAGAAAAAGTAGTGCTTTCACACTATAAAGTTAAAAAGGGTAGGGCGTTTACAAAAGATGAAGAACATCAAATCATAGAGTATTGTAAAAAGAACCCTTACCTTGCCGGTGTATCTGCCGTGCTAACCTTAATTTATACGGGGATGAGAGTTGGTGAACTTCCGTCAATAAAAGTTTACAGCAATTATCTAACTTGTATTACTGAAAAAACTCGTCGTGGTCACGATGAAGTTGTAAGAAAAATTCCGTTTACGCCTATGCTTAAAAAAGTTATTGATTTAATTGACTTTGAAAAGGCAAGAACGGTAAGTCCTTATAGCGTTCGTGATTTGTTAAAGAGAATATTTCCAGATAGGCACGTTCACGAGTTTCGTTATACCTTTATAACGAGAGCCAAAGAGTGCGGAGTTAATCCGGAAGTGGTTATGATATGGTCTGGACACGAATTTGATAACGACGTTAAAACGAGTAGAGTTGATAGGGGTTATACGACTTATTCAGACGAATATCTATTTAGAGAGGCTTCTAAAGTAAGATATGAGTTATAAAAATGCCTGAATCATTAGGAAATTCCTAACAAAAAATATATTTGGGAACCAACGAGTTTTTCCCCCAATTATTTCCCAAATGGCATTTTTTAGGGAAAAAACGGGCGATTTTAACCCAAAAAACACATAAAAATAGATGGTTTTAGCCAAATTTGGCTATTTCCCAAAAAAATTTATAACTCAAAAAGCCTTTATAAAAAACTAGTGGAAAAAAGAAAATCGCTAGGTAAAACCTAACGATTTTCGTGGTGCCGCTGGCCGGACTTGAACCGGCACGGATGTTACTCCGAGGGATTTTAAGGCTGATTACAGGGGTTTTTCCCAAACAAATTACTAAAAAATTTAACACAACAAAACATTAGAAAAACAAAGATAAAT
>JAZUSI010000106.1:0-24120 GCA_045606665.1 Christensenellaceae bacterium | reverse complement strand
TTTTGTCAAATTCTTCTCTTTGTAGAGTAAAATATATCATATTCTACCGATAATTTAAAAAAGAAAATGCCTATTGAATTTCCTCAATAGGCATAAAATCTACAAAATGAGATTATTCAGCGTCTTTAACTTCAGCCTTTTTAGCTCTAGGTTTTCTGGTAGTCTTTTTAACAGGTTCTTCTGTAGCAGCTGGAACTTCAACAACAGGTTCTTCAACAGTTGCAACTACTTCTTCAACAGGGGTAGCTTTACAAGCTGCATCAACTTTCTTTGAAAGTTTTGATTTCTTGTTAGCAGCATTGTTTGCGTGATAAATGTTTTTACTACAAGCTGAATCAATAGCCTTAAATGCATTTGCAAGGCTAGCCTTTGCTTCTTCCAACTTATTGTTTTTAATAAGTGAATCAATTTTCTTAATTTCTGTTTTAACAGCTGAACGAATAGCTTTATTTTGTTCAGTCTTCTTTGCGTTTACTAAAACTCTCTTTTTTGCTGATTTAATATTTGCCATATCTCATGCACTCCTTAATTACATTTAATTCTATGATATTTTAGCACAAATTAAAACTAAAAGCAAGCACATTTACACATATAATTTGTGTTTTAGTTAAATTTTCACTAATTTTATTTGTTGTCACATACAATTTAGTATGAAAAATTATAGTATAGCAGTTATGGACAGTGGAATTGGTGGCATATCAGTTTTATCAAAGCTTGTAAAAATTTTCCCAAATGAACATTTTATATACTTTGGTGATAACGATAATGCGCCTTATGGAAATCTTTCAAATCATAATTTACTTAAACTTGTTATCAGAAATTTAGATTTTATAAAACAATATAAAGTTAAAGCAATAGTATTAGCATGTAACACTTTAAGTGTCAATCTATATTTTGAAATTAAAGAGTATTCAGGTTTGCCTGTATTTTGTGTTATTCCTCCTGTAGAATGGTGTCAAATAAATGCAGGTAAAACGTTGTTGTTGGCAACAGAAAAAACTGCAAAAAAATATTCAAATTCAACAATTTTTGATAGTGTGGGCTTAAAAGATTTAGCATGGTTAATAGAGAAGAATATTTTTAATATTGACACTTTTGACTTTAAAAAATATTGCAGTAACGTGCTTAAAATTAACGTCAAAAAAGGATACTACAGAAATGTAATTTTAGGTTGTACTCATTATAATTTTTTAAAAAAACAAATTTCTATCCACTTTCGACCACAAAATATATATGATGGAACGGAAAATCTTATAAAACAATTAAAGTTGTTTTTGTCAATACAAAAAACATTAGAAAAAAACAAAGCATTTGATGTATTGTTTGTAGGCAAAAATGCAAAATTTAACAATCAAATATATAATGTTTGTGGTCAAAACTTATTGAATTAAGCAAAATTTTTTCAAAAAAAACTCAAAAAATTTAAAAAAAGTGGTTGACAGTGGTCAGAAATTGTGTTAAAATTGGTGTATCAATACAAGGAGAGTCGGTTTACTATGCCTAACAAGAATTACGCACATCAGTTAGATGCAAAAAACAGAATGCGAATTCCTGCAAAACTTCGTGAAGAACTTGGCAATAATTATTCTATCACGATCGGCACGGGCAAATGTCTTTACGTTTATACGGAAGAGCAAATGCAAAAAGTTAAAGCCACTCTCACAAACATAAATCCTTATAGAGAAAAACAATTAAAAGCAGCTCGTTACATATTGTATAATACGTGGGAAGCTGAAGAAGATAAGCAAGGAAGAATACTTTTACCGGAAAATTTAAGGAAATATGCAGAAATTGAAAAAAACGTAATAGTTTTCAAAGGTCCTAATTGTGTAGAGATTTGGAGTGAAGAAGTTTGGAACGACTACTTTAATGACGTTAATTTTGAAGACCTTGCAGACGCTTTGGACGAGTTGAATGGAAATGACCGAATTTAAGCATATATCCGTCATGTTGGAAGAATGCATGGACGGGCTCAAATTGAAATCTGACGGAATTTATTTTGATGGTACGCTAGGTGGAGGTGGTCATTCATATCAAATCTTGAAAAGAAGCACACCTAACGGACAACTTGTTGCAACTGACTTAGATGATTATGCGATAAGTCGTGCAAGTGATAGATTAAAAGAGTTTTCTGGGCGCTTTACATTAATAAAAGATAATTTTAAGTCGTTTAAGTCAATAAAAGAACGATTGGGAATAGATAGATTTGATGGAATATTATTAGATCTTGGCGTTTCAAGTTTTCAACTTGACGATAGGGAAAGAGGTTTTTCTTATATGGCAACAGACGTTGACCTTGATATGAGAATGGACAAGTCTAATCCACTTACTGCAATGCGCGTTGTAAACGAATATGATGAAAAAGAGTTAAAAAGGATTTTGTCAGAATACGGCGAGGAAAGATTTGCAGGGACTATAGCATCAAACATAGTTAAAAGTCGTAAAGTAAAAACTATAAAAACAACGGGCGACTTAATTGAGATAATTAAAAAGAGTATTCCAAAAAAGTTTCAACAAGACGGACACCCAGCAAAACGAACATTCCAAGCAATTAGAATTGAAGTTAACGGCGAACTAGATGGGCTTTATGAAACGGTTTTGGAAATGGCGCGTTCGCTCAATGTGAAGGGAAGAATTGTGATTTTAACCTTTCATTCGCTTGAAGATAGAATTGTTAAAAAAGCTTTTAAGGAATTAGAATGCGATTGCATTTGTGATAAGAGTTTGCCGATATGTGTATGTGGTAAACGTAAAGAAATTGAAATAATAACAAGACACCCTATATTAGCAAGCCAACTTGAATTACAAAATAATAGTAGGGCAAAGAGTGCTAAACTTAGAATTGGCGAAAAAATATAAAATTTAGCGAGGGAATCGCTTGATTATAAAGGAGAAATCGTATGGTTATAACAAGAAGAGCAACTGATACAGTTAACAGCGCTTATGATAACAGTTCGAAGGGTGGAGTAGGTTTGTTGGAAAAGCCTGTAGCACAAGTAGAACCAGCAAGTGTTGAAAGTAAAAATCAAGTAAACAATGCTGATGCGGAAAGAATGCAAAAGAATTTGTATAAACTATTGAATTACGATAGATTTACAGAAGAACAGATGCAAGAAGTTCAAGAAGAAAAAACTGTTGTTTCATCTTCTTTGTCTGATGAAGACATAAGACCAACGTCAACGACAATGCAATTTGGCGATGACAACATTGAACAAATTCGCGAAGAAATGAAGCAAAGGCATATTGAAGAAGAAGGTTCATATCGCTTAAACGCAAAGGGCAAGATAGCCGTTGTGTTGTATTCACTTGTCGTTGCAGTTATTTTAGCTCTTATCGTGTTAAATACGGGTGTTTTGGCTACGATTACAGGCGAACGTAATAGCATGAGCGAAGATTTGAATGCGCAAATAGCACAATATAATGCAATTCAAACAGAAATTGATAATATTTCAAATCCAGATTATATTATTGACGTTGCTCAAAATCAATATGGTATGGTAAAAGGTAATTAAAAAGGTTTTTCTCGAATAAATATATAAAAAGCATTCGGGGGAAGGAAAGATTAAAAACTATTTTTCAATAACAATTTTACGAAAGAGGTTATTTGCAATTATACTTGCAATAACCTTTTTATTTTTGTTTGTTTTAGGTAGATTGTTTTACGTCCAAGTTATTTGGGGCGAACATTTGCAAACAAAGGCAATAGACCAATGGACAAGAGAAATACCAATTATAGCATCTCGTGGAAAAATCGTTGATATTAACGGAGTTATTCTTGCTGATAATGACGATACCTATACTGTATTCGTTAGAAAAAGTGCAGTTAAAGACGTCAACTATTTGGCTTCAACTTTATCAAAATATTTAAAAATCGATTATAATTACGTGTTTAATAGGCTAACTAAAACCTCTTCAAGTGAAATTACTGTAAAAAAACAAGTTGACAAAGAATGCATCTCTGAATTATTAAAATTAAATCTTTCGGGCGTATATTATTCTCGTGATAATTGTAGGGTTTATCCAAACAATGAATTTTTAACGTCGGTGTTGGGCTTTACTTCAACTGATGGTAAAGGTCAATCAGGGTTGGAACTATATTACGATAAATATTTATCAGGAATTAACGGCGAGATTTTATACGAAACAGATATTGTTGGCATTGAAATAAATAATGGTAAAGCAAGTTATCGCCCTGCTACAAATGGTCTAAATTTAAGATTAAGCATTGACTATAACGTTCAACAGTTATGCGAAACAGCAATGCAAGAGGCAATGGAAGTCCATAAAGCAAAATCAGCGCAAATTATTGTTATGGATCCAACGAGTGGTGCTATAAGAGGATTGTCGTGTAAACCATCTTTTAATTTAAATGAAATTCCAAGAGATGATATTGAAGCGCTTAATAAACTTGGTAGGAATGGAATAGTTTGCGATATTTACGAGCCCGGTTCAACATTTAAGGTGCTTACTGCTGCTGCAAATATAGAAGAATATTTAAGTGGAAATAAAAAAGCTTTTTCGATTGAACACGTGTATAATTCTTCGCGATATAGATACGTTGATGGTAAAGGGGTAAAATGTTGGAGCGACCATAAAAATGGCAAGCATTCGGCTTTGACTTTACAGGGTGCTTTAAATAATAGTTGCAATCCAATATTTGTTGATATAGCGATGGCGCTTGGCAAGCAAACAATGTATAAGTACATAGAATTATTTAATTATGGTTCAACTACTGGCGTGGATTTTGCTGGGGAAACTCAAGGCATGATTTTGCCTATATCTGCTGTTCAAAACGTTGACCTTGCAAGAATTGCTTTTGGGCAAACAATTGCAGTCAGTGGACTTCAACTTGCAAGTGCAACGTGTGCAGCAATAAATGGTGGAAACTATTATGCGCCTCATCTAGTTAGTGAAATATATGATGACAATGGACTAATTTTAGAAAGCATACAACCACAATTGAAAAACAAGGTAATTAGCGAAAAAGCATCAAAAATATTAAATCAAATGTTAGAAAAAGTCGTTTCAGAAGGATCTGGAAAACAAGCATATATTGAAGGCTACGCTGTTGCAGGTAAAACGGGAACTGCACAAAAGTATCAAAACGGTGTAATAGCAAGTGGAAAATACGTGTCATCATTTGTTGGATATTTCCCAGCAAATGATCCAAAATATTTGGCACTTGTTATTATTGATGAACCAGTTGGACAATATTATGGTAGTACAGTTGCTGCACCATATGCTAAACAGGTGTTTGAAGGTATTATCAATATCTACGATATGAAACCAATAAATTAAATAATAAGAGAATAATTTGAGGGAAAAAATGAAGTTAACAGATTTATTAAAGGATATAAAATATAAAAAAATCATAGGGAAAAAAGAGATAGAGGTTAAAGAAATTGTTATAGATAGTAACCGTGTTGTAAAAGACAGTCTATTTATTTGTATTAATGGGAAAGATTTTGACGGCCATAGCTATGCAAGGCAAGCGCAAAATTATGGCGCAATTGCTATTGTGTGTGAAAAGGAATTAGACGTTAATATTACTCAAATAATTGTTGAAAATACAAGATCAGCTATGAGCGAGTTGGCTTCTAATTTCTATGGTCGAGTAGACAAAAAAATGAAAATCATAGCAGTCGTTGGGACAAATGGAAAAACCACGACCTCGCATCTAATAAAAAGTATTTTAGATACGTGTTCTATTAATTGTGGATTAATAGGTACTTTAGGGACGTATTACTGCGACAAATTTATCGAGCCAAGCTTAACTACTCCTGATCCTATAGATTTGCATAAAATATTTTTTGATATGTATAACTGTGGAGTTAGATGTGTTGTTATGGAAGTATCTGCACATGCAATATTTTTAGAAAAAGTTAGTAATCTTAAGTTTTTTTGTGCAGTTTTTACTAATTTTAGCCAAGATCATCTTGATTTCTTTGATAATATGGAAAACTACAAAAATGCAAAACTAAAGTTTTTTAAGGATAATGAATGTAAGTATATAGTTTCCAATAGCGATGATAAAGTAGGCATGGAAATAGCAAGATTATACCCAAAAACAATAACGTATGGAATGGATAATCCAGCAGACGTGTTTGCGATCAACGTCAATTGTAAAAATAAAAGCACTTCGTTTTTTATTAATCTTTTTGATCAAGTTGAGCAAGTGAATTTAAATATGATAGGATTTTTTAACGTTTACAATGCTTTGGCAAGTAGTTGTGCGTGTTACTTAATGGGAATAAAACAAGATGCCGTTATTAAGGCTTTATGTAAAGCTAAGGCTGTGAAAGGACGTCTTGAAAGGATATATAGTAAACAGTTTGATGTCGTTATAGATTATGCACATACTCCTGATGGGCTAACAAAATCTTTGTTGGCAATTCGACCACTTGTAAGTAATAGGCTTATTTGCATATTCGGTTGTGGGGGAAATCGTGATCAAAGTAAGAGAGGTATTATGGGGGAAATTAGTGGCTCGCTTGCTGATTTTACTATAATTACTTCAGACAATCCTAGATATGAAGAGCCGATTGAAATTATGTCGCAAATAGAAAAAGGTATCCTAAAAAAGACAAAAAAGTACTTATTGATTGAAGATAGAGAAGAAGCAATAAAATATGGGCTTGATATAGCAGTAAAAGGCGACGTTGTTTTAATTGCAGGAAAGGGTAGTGAGCAGTATCAAGAAGTTTTAGGTATAAAAAGGCTATATAATGATAAAGATACGGTTAATGAATGTTTGCGGAGTATGGGACTTTGAAAGAACTTGTAATTGCATTGATGTTTGCCTTAATTTTAACAATTTTTTGTGGATATGTAATAATACCTATACTTAAAAGATTAAAAGCAGGGCAAACCATATTACATTATGTTAAATCACACGAGGGGAAAAACGGAACGCCAACGATGGGCGGGCTGTTTTTTATTATTCCAGCTTCTATAGTTTTTTTAGTTTTTGGCGGCGGGAAAAGTCAAGTGTCGCTGGTTGCATTAAGCGTAGGGCTTGCTTTTATGATAGTTGGTTTTTTAGATGACTTTATAAAAGTTCGTTATAAAAAAAACGAAGGTTTAAAAGCCTATCAAAAAATTATCTTTCAAATTTCTGTTGCAATAATTGTGGGTGCATATTGTTATAACAATGGATTTACAAGGTTTTATATACCTTTCATAAATACAGAAGTTGACTTAAAGATATTTACAATTCCAGTTGTTACGCTTATTTTGTTAGCTATTACTAATAGTGTAAATTTAACCGACGGTTTAGACGGCCTTGCAGGACAAGTAAGTGTTGTATATTTAATATTTTTATGTGCTTTAATTTTTGCTCAATACGAAAATATGAAAGTGTTATTTTTGGGTTATGAAGAATATCACAATTTATTGTTATTATCCACCTGCTTAATCGGTGGAGTTTTAGGCTTTTTGACTTTTAACGTAAGTAAAGCTAAGGTTTTTATGGGCGATACCGGTTCGCTGTCATTAGGTGGTTTTTTAGGAGCGATAAGTATTTTTTCACTAAATGGTTTTTTTATTCCATTATTAGGAATAATGTTTGTACTTTCAAGCATATCGGTAATTGTACAAGTGGTGCATTATAAAAAGACAAAAAAAAGGATTTTCCTTATGGCGCCATTACATCATCATTTTCAATTAAAGGGCTATACGGAAACACAAATCGGTTATGTTTATTCGCTTATAACGTCTGTTTGTGGTTTAGTTGCCGTCTTGTCCTATTTGTGAGGGGTAAATGCATATAAATACACAAAAATTTTTAGTTTTAGGCGTATCAAAGAGTGGATATGCCGTTGCAAAATACATTTTGGAAAATGGTGGACAATGTTATCTTTACGAAGAATTATCTAGTCCTAAAATTGATGATGCAATAAGTATGTTGACAGGTTTAGGTGCAAGGCGTTTAAATAAAGATGACGTTGACGGGTTTTTATTGCAAATCGACATTGTTGTCGTAAGTCCAGGGATTCCTATTAACCATGATATTGCAATTAAAGCAAAAAACATAGGAAAGAGAATAATAGGAGAGTTGGAATTTGGTTGTTTACAATTTACACCACCAATAATAGCCATAACAGGAACAAATGGTAAGACAACGACTGCAACTTTAGTAGATGCTATTTTAAATGAGGAAGGTAGAAAATGTGCGCTTGTGGGGAACGTTGGTGTGCCTATCACAAGTAAAATAAACGACGTTGATAAAGATACTGTATGCGTGGCAGAAGTTTCAAGTTTTCAACTAGAAACGGTACATTCGTTTTGTCCACATATTTCTTGTATTTTGAATATTTCTCCGGACCATTTGGAAAGACATTATACAATGGAAAATTACATATACTTAAAAAAACGTGTGTTTAAAAAACAGCGAGAAAGCGAATATACAATTTTAAATTATGATGATGACATTGTAAGGGGGTTTTATTCAGAAATAAAAGCAAAAACTTTATACGTATCAACAAAAGAAAAAGTAGAAGGAGCATATCTTTTGGATAACAAGTTGTATTTTCGTGATGAGTTTGTGATGAACAAAGAACAAATAAAGCTTTCTGGAGAACATAACGTGTACAATGCGTTATTTGCGATCGCGATTGCAAAACTTTTAAACGTCGAAAATCAAGTCATTGAAAACGCTTTGAAGAATTTTAAGGGAGTTAAGCATCGCATGGAGCTTATTGCTCAAAAAGAAGGTGTGGAATTTTATAATGACTCTAAAGCTACTAATACTGCATCTACTATAAGTGCAATTGAAGGGATGAAAAAACCTGTGATACTCATTTTAGGTGGCAGTGAAAAAGGCGAAAAGTACATCAATTTATTTGAAAAAATAAAGTCTAGTACGGTAAAACACACAATTTTGACTGGAGCATCGAGATTTAACATGCTTGAAAGTGCAGGAAAAGTTGGGTATTCTGAGCTGACTTTAACAAGTGATTTTACAACAGCAGTAAAAATTGCAAAATTAATTTCAGAAGATGGAGATTGTGTTCTGTTAAGCCCTGCATGTGCAAGTTTTGATAACTTTAGTTGTTTTGAAGAAAGGGGAGAAATGTTTAAGCAAATCGTGGAAGGTCTTTAATGAAAATAACTAAAAAACATAATAGTGATAAAGGGGACTATTTACTTTTAATTGCCGTTATACTACTTTCAATTATTGGAACTATTTTCATTTATTCGGCAAGTAATTACACTGCCAATAAAACATATTCTGATCCTTTTTACTTTGTAAAAAAACAAGTTGTTGGAATTGCACTAGGAATAGTTGCAATGGTGTTGACCTCAATATTTGACTATAATAAATTACATAAGTTTACGCTTTACGTATCAATAATTTCCTTTATTACTTTAATTTTAGTATTTGTGCCATCTATTGGTGTGGAAAATTATGGTGCAAAAAGGTGGATAGGTATTGGCTCAATAACCTTGCAACCTTCAGAAATAGCAAAGTTTGCACTCATTTTGTTTTGTGCAACTTACGTGAGTAAAAATCCGGAAAAAATAAAAACTTTTTTAGGTATTTTACCTATTTTGCTATATGGTGGTGCAACTTGCTTGCTTATAATTTTAGAACCGAACATGTCAATAACCGTGTGCGTTGCGCTACTTATGATAACCATATTATTTTGCGCAGGTATGAAAATAAAACATTTCTTATTTTTAATGATTCCTGCTTTAATAGGAGGAGTGTTGTTAATTTTTGCAGAGCCTTATAGATTGGATAGGCTCATGGCATTTATTAACCCTTGGTCAAATCCAAAAGGTGAAGGCTATCAACTTTTACAATCTCTCTATGCGCTTGGTTCAGGTGGGTGGTTTGGAGTTGGATTGTTTTCATCAAGACAAAAGTATGCCTTTTTACCATTTGCAGAATCAGATTTTATTCTTTCAGTTGTAGGAGAAGAAATTGGGTTTATAGGGCTGATTTTGTTTTTTGCACTATTATTTTTTATTGTTTATAGAGGTCTTAAAATAGCTTCTAAATCTAAAAATATTTTTGGATTTATTTTAGCTGTAGGTATCACTATGATATTTGGAATTCAAACAGTAGTAAACGCACTCGTGGTAACTGGCAGTATCCCTCCAACGGGTTTGCCATTGCCTTTAGTTTCTAGTGGCAATACTTCTATTATAATTTTTATGGCAGAAATGGGTATATTGTTCAATATTTCCAAACAGGGTTCGTTAACTTTTTAGATGATTTTTCCATAATATACAATATCACTTAATACAATGGGAGAATGTTATGGAAAATTATGTAATACATGGGGGACGAAGACTTGATGGAAAGCTGAAAATTCAAAGCTCAAAAAATGCAGTCTTGCCTATTATTGCTGGTGCAATATTGACAAATGAACAAGTCGTTATTAAAAACTGTCCAAAAATTAAAGACGTGCTTGCAATGCTTGAGATACTTGGGTGTCTAGGTGCAAAATGGAATTTTGATGGGGACAATTTAATATTAGATTCTTCTTCAATAGATAATTACTCAATCCCGCAAAATCTTGCGGGCGAATTGCGTTCTTCAATATTTATGTTGGGGGCGCTTATTTCGCGTTTTAAAAAAGCCAAATTATATTTCCCAGGTGGTTGTGATATAGGGTTAAGACCTATTGATATACATTTGTCTGCACTCTCTGATTTAGGTGTCATTGTCAGTGACATAAATGGAGAAATTAACTGTATTTCTGACCAAATAGTTGGCAGAGATATATGCTTGGATTTTCCTTCGGTAGGTGCGACGGAAAATATTATGTTGGCTTCTGTTTTTGCAAAGGGAAAAACTCAAATTTTTAATCCTGCAAAAGAGCCAGAGATAGTTGACTTAATGAATTTTTTAAACTCTATGGGAGCAAAAATATATGGTGCAGGGACTTCTACTATTCTTATTGAAGGAGTAAAAAGTTTACATGGAACGGAATATACTCCTATTTCTGATAGGATTGAGTGTGGGACGTATTTACTTGCAACGGCCATTGCTGGTGGAGAAGTCGAGTTAAATAATTGTTCTGCAAAAAATATTTCGCTTTTAATACATAAACTTTGCGATAATACTTGTAAAATTAGTGTAAAAAATGATATAATATACATAAAAAGTGGGAGTGTAAGAAAAAGCTTTTCATTTACCACTGGCCCATACCCGATGTTCCCAACCGATTTACAGGCGCAGACCATGTCGCTGTTGACCGTTTGTGGTGGAGTATCTGTTGTTTCTGAGAACGTTTTTGAAATGCGATTTCGCCATATTCCAGAATTGATTAAAATGGGCGCAAACATAATTGTTAAGGGTAAAAATGCTATAGTGACTGGCGTTCCTAGACTCAACGGAGCAACGGTTAATGCTCATGACTTAAGAGGTGGCGCGGCACTAGTATTGGCAGGGCTTAATGCTGAAGGAAAAACAATTGTAAACAACGTTAACCACATTGAACGTGGTTATTCGCAAATGCATGAAAAACTTTATTCGCTTGGTGCGGATATTATAAAACAAAATTATTAGAAGGTTTTTATGAACACAAAGAGGATAACGGTGATTTTAATAGCAATAGCTTTTGCGCTAGTCGTGCTTTTTTCGTGCGTCGGTCTTTTGGCAATAAAAGAGGTTGACGTTGATTATGCCGTTTCCGTTAGTAGAAATGATACTGATAAGGTTCAAGAATCTTTTGACACGTTATTGGGCAAAAATTTGTTGTTTTTAGATGTTAAAGATGCAAAAAGTATCATTGACAGTCATCCATACTTAGAAATTGTTTCGATAGAAAAGAAATATCCAAATGTTCTTTCATTGAATATTAAAGAACGTAAAGAAGTGTATCGCATACAAGATGGTGATAAAACTTACATATTAAATGAGAAAGGATACGTATTAAACAATACTGGCGAGTTGTTTCAAACTAAGAAAGTTATTGACTTATCATTTATTACTTTTAGAAATAAACCTGAATTAACCTCAAAAATTGTTGTTGAAAGTGCAGTTTTAGGCAAACAAATTAAGACTAGCTATGATGAAGTCGTTTATAAAACTCTTGACATTGCAGAAAAAGTTGGGCTTTCAGATTGCATAGATAAAATATTTGTTGAATATTGTTCAGGAGAGGAGTTTGACGTTTCCTTTGAGACACATACTGGTGCTAAAATATACGTTGTTAACGTTATGCAAGATGGTGAAAGGAAAGGTTTAACAGCGTTTAACGTCTATGATACGATAGCAAGTGATTATCAAAAAAGATTTGGCTTGCTTGAAACTCGATATGTGGAAGATGAGCAATTGGTGGTTCAACACACGTTTGATGATATCGACGATCTTGATAGGAATGACGTGTTATTACATAGCGAAGCTATATGAAATCTAATATATAGGTGAAAAAATGCAAAAGAAACATGTTGCAGTAATTGATGTCGGTTCATCAAAGGTTACTGCTGTTATTGGCGAGAGGGGTGTGAATCAAACTTTTATAATCAAGGGTAGATATTCTTATGATTATGATGGTTTTGAAAACGGCTTGTTTTTTAATACTCAAAAATTAAAACAAGTTCTTTTTGCCACTGCTAATTGCATCTTGAAAGGATCTTACGGAAAGATTGATACGGTTTACGTCGGTGTCCCTGGGGAGTTTACAGAAGTTATTATCAAAGACAGTCAAATTTCTTTTTCTAAAAAGAAAAAAATTATAGAAGAAGACGTTGATGCTTTGTTTGATGCCGCGTTTGTTATGACTTCCAAAAAATATACGCTTATAAATCGTTCTGCAATCGTATATGAATTAGATGACTTTAGAAGGCTTGCAAATCCCGTTGGTTCTGTTAGTGAGATTTTGAGTGGAAAGTTATCTTTTGTTGTTTGTACAAATTACTTTATTGAAATAGTTAAACAAACACTTATTACTGCAGGTTTTTCAAACGTTGAGTGTGTATCTTCGGCACTTGCTCAAGCTTTATATTTAGTAGATGCTGAGACTCGTGATAGAATTGCGATAATTGCTGATGTTGGTTATATAACAACAACGTTTACCATTATTCAAGGCGATGGTATTTTATACCAAAAGTCTTTTGCATATGGTGGTGGATATATAACGGCAGGTTTGGTTGAAAAATATTCTATACCATTTGAAGTTGGTGAAAAACTTAAACGTAAGGTTAATTTAAGTTGTGTCACTTCTGGTTCGACTTTTGATGTGTTAGATGGGGAAAATGGGGATTATTATCCTATCAAAGATGTTAAAGCACTCGTTAAAGATAGCCTTGATTTGTTGTGTGAGAATTTAACTAATGCAATTGAACAATCGGGATATATTATACCAGATTACGTGCATTTATTTGTAACTGGTGGTGGAATAGCATACATTCGTGGTGCAAAAGAGCATGTTTCAAATAGGCTTGGCATGTCGGTTGATATAATCGCCCCAAAAGTTCCATTAATGGACAAGCCTTTGGAATCTACAGTGCTATCTTTACTTGATTTAGCACTTGAACAAAATTAAATCACAAGTTAATTGTGTTTTATTGATACACTATTGATATATAAGGAGAAATAAAATGTTTGGACAAGAAAAGTTTAGTACTAATTCAGCAGTTATAAAGGTTTTAGGTGTTGGTGGAGGCGGATGTAATGCAGTTAATAGCATGATATCTTCAAACGTATCAAGCGCAGAATTTATAGCGATCAACACTGATAACCAAGCTTTGATGCTTTCAAAGGCAGAAAAATGTATTCAAATAGGTGAAAAGTTAACTAAAGGTTTGGGTGCAGGAAGTGATCCAAATGTCGGGGAAGCTGCTGCAGAAGAATCTAAAGAAGCTATCATTGAAATTTTGAAAGGTACTGACCTTTTATTTATTGCATCCGGAATGGGAGGTGGTACTGGAACTGGTGCGGCCTCAGTTATTGCACGTTTTGCCCGTGAAATGGGTATTTTAACTGTTGCAGTTGTAACAAAACCTTTCTCTTTTGAAGGTAGAGTTAGAAATGAAAATGCAAATAAGGGTATTGCTAACTTAAAAAAATATGTTGACACCTTAGTTGTAATTCCTAATGATAAATTGTTGCAATTTTTACCACCACAAACAGGCATGCTCGATGCATTTAAAGTTGCAGACGATATGCTAAAACAAGGCGTTGTAGGTATTGTTGATTTAATAGCAACTCCATCGCTTATTAATCTTGATTTTGCTGACGTTAATACTGTTATGCGCAATCAAGGTTTGGCGCATATGGGTATCGGTAGGGCAAAGGGTGAAAATCGTATAATTGAAGCCGTTAGACAAGCCGTTTCAAGCCCATTGTTGGAAACTACTATTGAAGGGGCAAAATCAGTAATTTTGAACGTTACGGGTGGAAAAGATATAATGCTTTCTGAAATTAATGAAGCATCAAGTCTAGTTCAAGGTATTATTGACGAATCTGCAAATATCATTTTTGGTGCAACCATTGATGAAAGTATGGCTGATGAAGTTAAAATTACCATCATTGCAACGGGTTTTCTTTCAAGAACAAATAATGATGTTGATACTCCTATTCAACCAGCTATTAATTTTAATGATATTGCTGAAAAGCAAGCTGATGACATTTCTCCAATTCTTAGTGATTCAGAAAGTGTAGATAAAATTGAGCCAGAAGAACCAATAAGATTTATTGAACCTGAACAACAATCTATCGACGATATTTTAGAAGAACAAACTCAAGAAGAGCCAGTGAAAAAGGAAAGAGAGCTTCCTGCATTTATGAGAAAATTGTTCAAAAGATAATACATAAATTATTGAATAAAAATATCCACTTATCTTAATAGTGGATATTTTTGTTTAATTTATAAAAGATTATAAAGAGTAAAAACAAACATATTTATTTAACAAATTATAAAAATAAAATTTAAGCAAGTAGTACTATGAGAATTAGAAGAAAAAAACATCTTGAAGAAAGAATATCTAACGTCGGCAACTATTTAATTGTTGCAGATATGGATATTAAAAACGTTAACCTAGCTATTAAAGATAAAAAGTATTTTGATTATAAAGAACTTTTTGGCAACGAAAATCCTGTAGAAATTGAAATAGGGTGTGGAAAAGGAAGCTTTATTGTTCAAAAAGCAAAACAAAATCCAAACATTAATTTTATTGCTGTTGAGCTTTTGCAAAACATAATAGTCATGGCATGTGAGTTTGCTAAAAAAGAAGGATTAACAAATGTTCGCTTTTTTAATAGTGGGGCAGAGTATTTACCAAGATATATAAAAGAAAATTCAATAAACAATATCTATTTAAATTTTTCTCCACCTTTTCCTAAAATAGGAAGTGAAACCCATCGACTAACAAGCGACAATTTTGTGCTTTCGTATAAATCCTTTTTAAAAACAGGCGGAGCCGTTCTTCAAAAGACAGATGATGTAGACTTTTTTGAATATTCATTCAATAAGTTTGTTGAGCATGGATTTGACGTTGAAGATGTTACCTATAAGATTGTCAACAAACAAATTGATAACATTGAAACCGAGTATGAGAAAATGTTTAAGTCTAAAGGAATATCGGCTAAAGGATTGATTGCAACAAAAAAATAAAATTTCATTAATGTAATGCTATATAATGCAAAAAAACAAGCGTTTATAGCATTTTTTGTTTTTAAATGCAGCAAATCTACCGATGGTAGAGTTTTAGTTTTGTAAACTAAATATAGAAAAGTGGTGTCTTAAAATTCAAGTCCATTTCAAAAAAACCGAGAGAAAAATCTATTGTAAAAAGGTTTTGTTTTGTATAAAATGAATATTGTACTTAAAAATTGTTTTTTAGAGCAATGCATAATTACGATGGGATAAGGAGCACAAGAATGAAACATAACCAAAGAACAATACCGATCTTTTATGCCTGTGACAATAATTTTGTTAAATACACTTTTGTATCTATAAAGTCTTTAATTGAAAATTCCAACAAAGAATTATATTATAATATTTATATATTGAATTCAAATATTAGTGATCAAATGAAAAATAAAGTTAAAGAGTTTGATTGTGAAAATGTTTTTATTCACTTTGTTGATGTTGAAAAACAAGTTGAAAATATTAGCAAGAAGTTGCCGATACGCGATTATTATTCTAAAACTACATATTATAGATTTTTAATTGCCGAGTTGTTTCCTCAATATGATAAAGCAATATATATTGATAGCGACACGATAGTTCTTGGTGACGTTTCTGAATTGTTTAATCATGAATTAAATGATAACTATGTCGGTGCATGCAACGAACAAGTTATGTTACAAACAGACGTGTTTGGAGAGTATGTAGAAAAAGTTTTAGATATAGATAGACGTAATTATTTTAACGCTGGAATACTTTTGCTCAACACAAAAATGTTTAGGACAAAAAATATCTTAAAAAAGTTTATAGAAATGTTGGATTTTTATACCTTTTCAGTGACGCAAGATCAAGATTATCTTAACGTTTTATGTAAAGATAAGGTATTGTTTTTAGATCAAGGTTGGAACACCGAAGTATATGGAACTATACCAGTAAAAGAAAATAAAATAAAAATTCTTCATTACATTATGACTTCAAAGCCTTGGCATTATAAAGATTGCAGTTTGAAAGAATATTTTTGGCAATATGCAAAACAAACTTCATTATATAATGAGATTTTGAATGAATTAAGCAACTATTCTGAAGAACAAAAAATTAAGGATAAAGAGTCTTGCGACAAACTTGTATTATTGGCAAAAAATGAGTCGTTAAGAATTGATACGTATAAAAATTTAACAAGCAATAAAAATCCTTGTCGATTAAAAGTTCTAGAAAAAATTAGACAATTTGAGCTTGAAAAAAAATTTGACGTTGATGTTGAAGATGACCCAGAAACAATAGTTTTAAGGCCAGATAAAGTCGATTATTTGAATGAAAAATTTACTAGCAAAATTTTTACTAAAATAGCAAACAAATGCGCTACAAACTTTTATGAGAAGAGGATTTCTAAAGGCGAATTAATTATTGATAATGTTGTAGGTTTGGAAAATTATAAAGAAATCAATGGTGGAGCGATAATTACTTGTAATCATTTTAATCCAAATGATAATTATGCAATTTGGCGAGCAATAAGGGATGAGTTTTCTAAAAACGAACGTCTTTATAAAATAATTAGAGAGGGAAATTATACTAATTTTAAAGGACTTTATGGTTTCTTTTTTAGGCATTGTAATACTTTGCCACTAAGTAGCGATATAAAAACTATGCAAAAATTTCTAAAATCAATTTCTTTACTATTAAAACGTGGAGAAAAGATTTTAATTTATCCAGAACAAGCTATGTGGTGGAATTATAGAAAACCAAGACCAATGAAAGAAGGCGCTTTTAAGATTGCAAGCGTGAATAACGTGCCAATAATTCCTGCTTTTATTACTATGCGTGATACGGATAAACTTGATAGTGATGGGTTTAATATACAAGCTTATACTATTCATTTTTTGCCAGCTATATATCCAAACGAAAATATTTCAATCAAAGAAAATGCTCAGCAACTAAAAGAATTAAATTATAAAATGTGGAAAGAATTGTATGAAAAAGTTTATCAAACCTCATTAAAGTATGGTGATTAAATGTTGTATTTATATATTATTTGTGTATGTTCTTTGATAATCATATTGATTAATAAGCTGTTATTTAGTAACATTTTGTCATTAAATATTTTTCAAATTATATTACTTACGTTCATATGTGTAATAGTTCAAATTATTGTTGATTTAATTTTAGCGTTAATTGCTAGGCGTTGTTTGCCAAGTAAATGGTTTGGTGTGAATAATCAGTTGCTTTCAGCAAAACCAAAGGAAAGAATATTCTATGAGAGGATAGGAATAAAGGATTGGAAAGATAAAGTTCTTGAATTGGGGGCACTTTCAGGTTTTAGAAAGAACAAAATTAAAGAACCTAAAAATAACGATTATATTAAAAAATATATTCTTGAAGCAAATTTTGGTGTAATGGTTCATATCTTTTGCATTGTTTTTGGATTTTTAATTGCATTTATTTTTCCTAAACAATATTTCATATCTTTTTGTTTGCCAGTTTCCTTTGTAAATGCAATATTAAACATACTACCTTTATTTGTATTAAGGTATAATTTGCCAAAGCTGTTCATGATATATAAATTAAATAACAAACAATCAATTAAAAAACAAAAAACTGAAAACGTAGCTTGAATGAAGTATTTGGAGGTTAAAATGAAAATAAAAAACGAATTAACTGATTTTATAATTTCTTTAGAGGCGACTTGTGATTTAACAAAAGAAATAGTAAATAAATATGATTTTCGGATTATTGATATGGAATTTTTAGTAGATGGCAAAGAATTTAACACGTCTGAAGATGACGTTATAAGCAGTCATTTATATGAAAAAATGAAGGCGGGTGCAAAGACTTCAACAACTCAAATAAACAAACAATTATACGTTGAATTTTTCCAAGAGTTATTAAAAGAAGGTAAAGACGTTTTACATTTGGCTTTTTCAAGTGGTTTAAGTCAAACCTATCAATCTGCTATTGATGCTTCGCAAGAAGTTAATAAGAATTCAAGCAACAAAGTATATGTTGTGGATAGTTTGTGTGCTTGTGCTGGGCATGGTTTATTTGCAATTCTCGCAAAGGAATTTGCACAAACTGGAAAGGGTATAGATCAAACAATACAATATTTAGAAAAAATAAAATTAAACGTGGCACATATATTTTCAGTTGATGATTTAAAATATTTGGCAAATGGTGGAAGATTAAAAAAGAGTTCTGCATTAATTGGTAATATTTTGCACATTAAACCCGTTCTGAAAATGGACAATTTAGGTTGTCTTGTCGTTGAACAGAAGGTTATGTCAAGAAGAAAAGCTATAAAAGAGATTTTTAATAAATATCTTGAAAAATTTTCGCCAGAATATAAACATTGTATAATTTCTCATGCAGATTGCTTAGATGATGCAGAATATTTAAAAAAGCAAATTAAAGATTTTAGAAATATTGCTGTTACAATTACTAATCTTGGACCAATCATCGGCAGTCACTCGGGACCTGGCACTCTTGCTCTTTTCTTTGTTGCTAAATGCTCAAGATAAAAAATTAAATTAATAATCCTTGAATTTCGTTCAGGGATTATTTTTTTGCATTTTACTCCTTTACTTATTTAAAATTTTATATTATAATAAATATACACGATATTGTTTAGTCGGAGAAATTATGAAATTTATACACACTGCAGATTTACATCTCGATTCAAAAATAAACGGAATTCCAACTGATAAATCTAGAATTAGACGAGAAGAGATAGTTCGTACTTTTGAAAAAATGGTTGATTATGCGAGCGAACATGAGGTTAGGGCAATTATTATTGCTGGCGATATGTTTGATACGTCTGGGATAACTCTTAAAACTAAAAACAGGGTGCTCGATAGTATTAAAAATCATTCTAATATTGATTTTTTGTATTTGAAAGGAAATCATGACGAGGTCAATTTTGCAAACGAAGATGAGTTGCCAAACAATCTCATTGTTTTTGATGATGAATATAAAACCGTGAATTATGGTGAAGTGGCTTTGACAGGTATAGTGCTTACAGGGGTAAACCAAAAAATTGTTTATGATAGTTTGAATTTAGATAGTCAAAAGCTCAATATTTTGATCATGCACGGTCAAATTGTCGGCTATAAATCTCAAGATAAAGTTGAAGTTATAAGTTTGCCAAAACTAAAGGGCAAAAATATCGATTATCTTGCACTTGGACATATTCATTCATACGTAAAAGAACAATTAGATGATCGTGGAGAGTATGCTTACTCGGGCTGTTTAGATGGGCGTGGGTTTGATGAACTTGGCGAAAAGGGGTTTGTCTTATTAGATTGTAAAGATCAAAAAATTGAAAGTCAATTTGTGCCATTTTCATCAAGAATTTTATATGAATTTGAATATGATGTTAAACAAACTCAAACTTTTTATCAATTAACAGAATTTATTATTAAAGATTTAACCAATAAAATCGATAGTAAAAGTCTAGTTAAAGTTGTTATAACGGGGCAACATAAAACTGATTATTTCGTGGATAAATTTTCTTTATCAACAAGACTGAACGAATCGTTTTTTTATGCAAAAGTTTATGATAAGACAACGTTAGAAATACAACTTAGCGACTATGAATTTGACAAATCGGTTAGGGGCGAATTTGTTCGAGCTGTTTGGGAGAGTGATTTGAGCCAAGAAGAAAAAAGCAATATTATAATGTGTGGTCTTTCTGCTTTGAATGGGGAGGAAATATAAAAATGAAACTGATTAAATGTTATATTTCATCTTTTGGAAAACTTCAAGACTTTTCTTACGATTTTTCTAGTGGACTAAACACTATTGTTCAAGATAACGGTTGGGGCAAAAGCACTTTTGCAACTTTTATTAAAGCAATGTTTTATGGTTTAAATTCAACTAAAAGAAGTGTTTCAGAAAACGAAAGGATAAAGTATAGACCATGGAATAGTACGCATAAATTCGGTGGTTTTATAGAATTTGTATGGGGAAATAATCAATATAAAATTGAAAGGTTTTTCGGCACAAAAGAAGCTGATGATACCATTAGGCTTTTTGACCTTAAATCCGGTAAAGAATTTTCTAACACAGAGAACTTGGGGAAAAGAATTTTTGAGATAGATGAAGAAGGTTTTTTGTCTACGACCTATTTTTCTCAAAAAGACTTTGAAATAAAGAGCAACTCATCGTTAACAGCAAAGTTTAATTCAGTTTGCGAAGTTCAAGACACTGAAATGTTTGATAGAGCTTTATTAAAACTTGAAGATAAGGCAAAGACGTATAAATATCGTGGAGACAAGGGGCTTATTGCCGACACCAAACGTGAAATTGCTGATATTGATTACGAAATAGAAAAAACGTCTAAATCACTTCAAACAGCTAAAAGTTTAAAGTTTGAAGTGGAAAGTTTAGAAAGGGAAGTTGCTCAATTAAAACATACGACGTCAGTGTTAACTGAAAATGTTTCAAAAGCAGGTGAATTACAAGCAGTAAAAGTTAAAAAAGAACAGTATGACCAACTTTCAGGTGAAAGAGACAATATTCGTTTTCAACTTGCAAAGGTTGACAATGTCCTTAATGGTAATTCATTCTCTAAAGAAGAGGTTAATAACTACATTGTATGTAATCAAGATTTAGTAACGGCAACATCTAACGTTAAAATTTTGACTAATGATATAGAAAGTTTCAAAAATACAATTAGTGAAAAGGCAAATGGAAAGAAGAGATTTGACTTTTTGTTAATTTTTCCATTGCTACTTATATTGGCAGGAATTGCTTGTATGTTTTTTAATGCTACAACAAAAGGCGTGGTGTTGCTCGTTGTTTCAATAATTATAGGAATTGTTATTCTAGCAATAAAGAAGAAAGCCAAAGACCAACCGACAAATAATTTGCTTGCAATAATAGAAGATAAACAAAATCAGTTAAACAGGTATGTAAGCTTGGAAAAAGAAATTTCAAGTAGAATTGATGCTTTTATTTCTGAGTTTAACATTGGGGAAATTCAAGATAGATATTCTGCATTAAGCATAATATTAAACGCAACCATAGAAAAAGAAAAATTAACTGAAAATTTGAAAAATATCGAGCAAAAAATGAAAAGTTTAAACGTTTGCGAAACAAATTTTGAGGGAATAAGTGATAATTCTTTAAATATAAATTTAATAAAAAAGGAGCTTCAACAATATCAACAAGAATATGCATATAAATCAAATAAACTTGCAGATAAGCGTGCAAGTTTAACTATGCATGAAAACTATGCTAATACTGTTATTGATTTGCAAACAAAAAAGGAAGAATTGACGCAAAAAATGCAAACATATACTGAAAATTATAAGTTGTTAACTGCAACTATTGATTATTTAAAAAAAGCTGATGAAAATTTAAAAGTTAAATATCGTGCGCCATTACAAGATAGTTTGAATAAGTATATAAAATTAATAACTGAAGCTCAATTAAAGGCACAAATTGATATAGATTTAAATGTTTCAATTGAAGAGGTGGACGGCACAAAATCGACTGATTATTATAGTAAAGGCTATCAAAACTTGTTTGAAATTTGCAAGAGGTTTGCCTTAACAGACGTTCTTTTTAAAGGTGAAAAACCGTTCATTGTACTAGATGATCCATTTTATAACTTAGATGACAAGAAAATCGAGCAATCAATTAAGTTAATAAATAGTTTAAGCAAAGAATATCAAATAATATATTTTGTGTGTCATCAAAGTAGAGCGTGAATGAGATGGAATATAAATTAAATTTTGAACTGGTTCCCGATGGCTGTTGGGGAAGTAATTTAAGGAATATATTGTCTAAAGGCGAGTGGGAAATTTTGAAAAGACAAGCTAAAGAACGCTCAGGTGGTAAATGTGCCATTTGTGGCAAAAAGACCGACAGACTTGATGCACACGAAAGATGGTCTTACGATAAGGAAAAGGGCATTCAAAAGCTTGAAGATATAATTTCCGTTTGTAAGGATTGCCATAGTGTTATTCACATTGGCTTTACACAGCTAAAAGGCAATGAAAAGAGGGCAGAGGAACACTTTATGAAAGTAAATAATTGTTCATACGCAGACTATAGAAAAGCTTTGGGCGAAGCAAACGAAAGGCATAGAGAATTAAATAAAGTGGGAGAATGGAGTTTAGACCTATCATATTTATTTAAATGAATTGGCAAAAATAAAAAACGGCGAAAATTTCGTCGTTTTTTACATGAATAAAGTTGATTTATCCTTTATGGTGTGCTAAAATTTATTCTGTTCAAAATAACGAGGGAAGAAATATGGAAATTATAGACGCACATGCTCATATTTATCCAAATAAAATTGCTGAAAAAGCAACAAACGCAATAGGTGAGTTTTACGATATTAAAATGGAAATGCCAGCTGGCACAACCGAAAGATTGATTGAAGACGGAGAAAGGGCTGGTATAACAAAATTTGTCGTACATTCTTGCGCAACTAAAGCTGTTCAAGTTCGTTCGATTAACGAGTTTGTAAAACAAGAAGTCGATAAACACGATAATTTTATCGGTTTTATGACCTTGCATCAAGATTTAACCGAAGAACAAATTGCAGAAGAAGTTGATTGGTGTCTTAAAAATGGTTTTAAAGGTGTAAAACTTCATCCAGATTTTCAAAAATTTAATATTGATGAAGAAGATGTGAAAAAGATATATCGAGTTGTAGGGGAAAAACTTCCAATTTTATTCCACACTGGCGACGATAGGTATGATTTTTCCAAGCCATATCGTCTTGCAAACGTTGCTAAAGAGTTTAAAAATGTAAACTTTATCGGCGCTCATTTCGGTGGATATAGATGTTGGCAGGATGTTGACGTTTATAAGGGGTTAGATAACGTTTATTATGATACGTGTTCTTCTTTAATGTTCATCACAACAGAAAAAGCAAGGGAAATTATCGATAAGTTTGGGGCAGAAAAGTTTTTCTTTGGGACAGATTTTCCAATGTGGGATGCCGTTGGTGAATTAGAAAGGTTTAATAAAATTAAGTTGACCGAAAAAGAGCGAGAAAATATTTTGGCAAAAAACATTAAAAATTTGTTAAAAATTTGATTTTATGCACATAAAATGTTTGACAAATAAACGATTTAAGAGTAAAATGTGTTAAAAAATAAAACGCAGTGATGGAAACAGACGGTTGATTTTTATATAGAGAGTTGACGGGTGGTGCAAGTCAATGAGAGATTTATCGTTACTCATTCCGGAGCGGAAACGGCGAAATTAAGTAATCGTTTACGGTTTAGCATCGTTAAAGCGAAAGAGAGGTTGTTATTAACAACAATTCGGGTGGTACCGCGGTATTTTATCGTCCCTGACTTTTATTAAAGTCAGGGATTTTTATTTTAGGAAGTGCATCCTAAATTTTTATCACGCTAACACTATTCGCTTGACAGTATATATGTTTTTATATATAATATATATAAACATATATTTTGTATTTTGGAAAACTGAAACGGTGTAAAGTAGTTGTTTACGAATTGCCACGTTAAGGCTAAAGAGTGGTTGTATTTATACAACAATTTGGGTGGTACCGCGGTGATTTATCGTC
>JAZUSI010000105.1:0-6300 GCA_045606665.1 Christensenellaceae bacterium | reverse complement strand
GTCTTCCTAAGACCGCTTGGCCTCCGACTTTACACTTTACTAACCAACTTTCAATTATTTGTTCAATAAATTCAATGCAAAATCAATTCTTCTTAAGGTTTCAACTTTGCCCAAAATATCAGCAATTTCGGTAGCGCCACCTGCCGTTGATTCTTTTCCAGATATAGCAACGCGCATTACCCAAAGAAGCGCTTGTTTTTTCACTTCAAGTTTTGCAGATAATTCTACTAAAACGTTAAACAACTCGCTATTTTCCCAATTTAAAACTTTTGACAACACTTCTTTAATTTGTGGCAAAGTAGTCTTTGCTAAATCTACGCTTGCTTTTTGCTTTTGATTTTCAAAGAGTGCAAGGTCAAAATCAGCGTATTCTTCCAAGAAATCAATCTTTTCAGCAATTTCAGAATATATTTGAACTCTTCCTTTAGCAATTTTTAAAAGCTTATCATCATCATACTTTCCAAAACACTTTGATTGTTTTAAGAAAGGATATGCTTTTTCTTTAAATTCCTCATCAGACATAACCTTGATATATTCGCCAGACAACCATTTCATTTTAGTTTCATCAAAGATTGATGGTGACTTATTGATTCCCTCAAGCGAAAAGAGTTGACAAAGTTCACTTAAACTCATTTTTTCCACGTTAGACTTTGGACTCCAGCCTAAAAGTGCAATGTAGTTTACGATAGATTCTTTAACGTAACCTTTGTTAACGAAATCTTCATAACTTGCGTCACCATTACGTTTGCTAAGTTTATGTTGTGCGTCTTTCATAATAGGAGGGAGGTGAATATATATTGGTCTTTCCCAACCAAATGCATCGTACATTAGGTTATATTTTGGGGTAGAAGAAAGATATTCGATGCCACGAATAACGTGGGTAATGCCCATAAGGTGATCGTCGATAACGTTTGCAAAGTTATAAGTTGGCATACCGTCACTTTTGATTAAAATACCGTCTTCAATATCCTTATAATCAACGCTAATTTCGCCATAAACAAGGTCGTGATAACTGCCAGTTCCTTCAAGAGGCACGTTTTGACGGATAACGTATGGCTCTCCAGCATCAATACGTCTTTGAATTTCTTCTTTAGAAAGGTTTAAGCAATGTTTATCGTACCTGATGTTGCCCGTTTCATCTTTAAGAGATTCAATTCTATCAGGCGTACAGAAACAATAATACGCACCACCGAGTTCAACTAATTTTTTTGCATACTCGGTGTAAATATTTTTTCTTTCACTTTGAACGTAAGGTCCAAAATTGCCACCGACGTCTGGGCCTTCATCATACATAATCCCTGAATCGCGCATAGTGTCATAAATAATTTGAACAGAGCCGTCCACGTATCTTGCAGTATCCGTATCTTCAATTCTCAAAATAAATTTTCCGCCGTATCTTTTTGCATAAAGATATCCGTAAAGAGCAGTACGAAGTCCACCGATGTGCAAATACCCCGTTGGGCTTGGCGCAAAACGCGTTCTTACCATTTCCATAATAATCTCCTATATATTGTGTTTGGTCTATTATATTTTGTTAAACAACTGGTTTAAGGTTGCCTTTTTAACTTCATCAATTCTGCGTTCTTGGTTATAACTATAAGTCTTTTCGCCCGAAACGATAATATGGTCGAACAAATTAACGTCGTATAAATCCAAAAGCACGTTGAGTTTTTTGGTTGTAAAATCATCCTGGTCGCTTGGCAACACGTTCCCACTTGGGTGATTGTGTGCAATGATTGCATAAGTGGGCTTATATATGTTGATAGCCTTAACCAAATCTGGCACTTCTGCTTTAACCGAGTGCAAATCATCGTTAGAAAACTCAACGTTTGCAAGCAGTTTATATTTATTGTTTAGCAATAAAATCACAAACTTTTCATGTTGTAACCCACGAAAAATCTTCAAAAGATAATCTCTTGCCCTTGCAAAATTAATTAAATAATGTTCGGGTTTGTTTTTACCACCAACAACCCTTTTAACTATTTGGGAAACGAGCAAAATTTGAGTTGCAACCTTTTCACCCACACCGTCAACCATCATAAGTTGTTCAGCGGTTGCATTAAACACCCCGTCTAAACTCCCAAACATTTGAATAATTCTGTGCGCCAAAGGATTTGTGTCAATTCTTGGCACAGCGTAGTATAAAAGGACTTCCAAAACCTCGTGTTCGGAAAAAGAATCTGCACTTTCTAAAAACTTTTTTATTGTCCTTTCTCTATGTCCTTTATGCACGTTATTTTCCACACTCATACGGATATTTTAACATAAATTTACAAAAAAACAAAATAAAAAGAATATTATTATAAATATGATTACAATATTTTTAATAATATTGTATAATATATTGTAGCCATCAGCAAAACTCGGCTATTTTGGAGAAGATATGAATAACTTTAACGAATATTTAACCGACTTAAAAAAACTTATTTCTTATAAAAGTGTTTTAAGTGAACCACATGATAATGCGCCCTTTGGCACAGCCATTAAGGACTGCTTTGCTTTCTTTTTAGAACGCGCAAAACAAATGGGTTTTGAAACCATAAACTACGACAACTATGCTGGCGAAGTGGTTTTTGGCAGTGGTGAAGAAGTTGGAATTATCGGGCATCTTGACGTTGTGCCTATCGGTATCGGCTGGAACACAGATCCTTTTACGTTAACCGAAAAGGACGGAATATATTATGGTAGGGGGCTTGCCGATGATAAAACCCCACTTTTATCTTGTCTTTACGCTCTTAAAGAACTAAAGGATAGCAAAAAACCTGTAAATAAAAAGTTTAGGCTTATCGTTGGCTGTGATGAAGAAAGTGGTTGGCGAGATATCGAATACTTACAAACAAAAACAACCTTGCCTGAGTTTGGCTTTTCTCCCGATGGGAATTTCCCTATAACTTATGCAGAAAAGGGCATTGTGGAAGTTTCTTTTTCTTTCCCAAAACTAAAAAACTTTATCGATATTAAAGGTGGCACGGTTGTCAATGTCGTGTGCGATTACGTGACTGCACAGCCACTTAAAGAAGGTATTGACAACAAAAAATTGGAAAACTTTAACTTGACCATAGATGAAAACGGGCATATCGTATCAAAGGGCAAGTCTGCACACGGCTCTATGCCACATCTTGGCAAAAACGCGCTCTTACCTCTCTTTGAATATTTTTTAAGTGTGGGCGAGGACGTTAAAAACGTTTTAGATTATCTTTTCTATGATAAAGCAAATCTGAAAAATATTAAAACAGAACAAGGCGTTTTAACCCTTTCTCCAGACCTAATAAGTCAAGATAAAGACACTGTAACCATAACTTGTGATTGCAGAATACCTGCGCCAAAAACGCTTGAAGAAATTATGCCTATATTTAACTCGTTTAATTTAAGCGTAAAGACAAAAGTTCGCCATGAACCAATGATGGTGGATAAGAACGGTTGGTTTGTTCAAACGCTACTTAATGCATACAATGAAGTTACGGGGGAAAGTGCCGTACCATTGAGTATGGGTGGTTCTACTTTTGCCAGAGCTTTCAAAAAAGGCTGTTCGTTTGGACCAAGTTTTAGCGATTATGACAACCATCTTCACGATGCAAACGAAAATCTTCCTAAAGAACACTTGCTTAAGTGCTATGAGATTTATAAAAAGGCAATTTTCGATTTGGCAAAATAAATAAAACTAAAAAGAGTTGAGAACTTTTCTCAACTCTTTTAATCTTCTAACCCTAATAAATAATTCGCTAAGGGTATTGAAAACAAACAATACTCTTTTTTTCATTAAAAATCAAGTAGATGAGATTACAAACGTTTCTTAAAGACTATGGAATTGAAAATACTTGATTAGCATAAATGCGTTTTAATAAGAAAAAAATAAGAAGAGCGAGCATTGTTGTAAGGGCGCATACTTGAAAAGTATGAAACCGAGCAAAATGCAAAGCAATTCGCAATTTTTTTCCATTAAAAATCAAGTAGATGAGATTACATAGTCTTACTAAAAAATGCTTGTGGGTGAGAACAAACGGGGCAGGTCAGGGGCGCTTCCGTTCCCTTGTGGATATGCCCACAGTTGTTACATTTCCAAGAAACTTCTTGTTTTTCGGTAAACATAGTTTTGTTCTTAACCTTTTGCATCAATCGTTTATATTCTTCTTCATGCTGTCTTTCAATAACTGCAACGCCATCAAAAAGGTCAGCGATATCAGGAAATCCTTCTTCTCGCGCAACTTTAGCAAACTCTGAATAAAGCACGGTTCTTTCATAATTTTCTAAGTCTGCAGCATCTTTAAGATTGTCTTCAGTCCCTGCAATGCCATGAAACAACTTAAACCACACTTTAGAATGAGCTTGTTCGTTATCTGCAAAGGTGGTAAAGGTGTTGTAAATTGCTTCAAAGCCGTCCTTTTTAGCTTGCTGAGCATAAAACGTATATTCGTTATACGCACCAGACTCTCTTAAAAAAGCTGTCATCAAGTTTTGATAAGTTTTACTGTCTTTTAAGTTCATAATTTTCTCCTATAATTCTTTTGTAGTAGTTTTACCCAAAAATAATAAAAACAATACTCGTTATATGGTTAATTAGTTGAATATTTTGGGTTTTTGTTTTATAATAGAGCTATAAAATTTTAGAAATAGGTAAAACTTATGCAATTTGACACAAAATTGGTTGGCAAAATCGGTTCAATGGCGCTTATCGATAAAAAAAGCAATATTTTAGACTACACTCTTATCGCAAGATTATCTTCTGAGCTTAAGCCAGGATATATTTGGATAACAAGTGGCGCTGCAGAAACAGGCAGACTTGACTATATAAAGAGAAATGGAAAGGAACTTGTAGGCGAAAAAGAAGACGTTAAGACTGACTATGCTTCACAAGGTCAATCTATCTTAATGTCAACCTATCGCGAATTTGTGGACTCAAAGTACTCTCTCCGTCAAGTTTTGGTTGAACACCAACACTTTAACGATCCACAAAAAAGGGAACACTTAAAGGCTATGCTATTGAGAGCCAAAGACCAAAACGCAATCCCTATTATCAATTATAATGACGCAATAAGCACCGAAGAAAGCCGTCGTTTTGAAATTCAGTCGTTAAAGAATAAAAATGCAAAAGTGGTTGAGTGCGTGGATAACGATGAAACGGCATCTCAAATTGCTTGCCTTGTAAAAGCTGAAAACCTTATAATTTTAACAAGTGCTGATGGAATTTATAAGGATAGCCACGATCCAACCACCTTGATAGAAGACATTTCTGGCAAAGACGTTTACGAAGTTTTGGACAACATCACTGCTTGTGAAGAATATTGTAACGGCGCTTCACGTGCAGGGGCAAACGGAGCAAGGGCAAAGTTAGAATATATTAAAGACGCCGTTAAGATTGGCACAAAGGTTATAATCGCTTCTGCAAAATGCACCTTAAAAGACCTTTTGAGTGGAAAAGCAAAAGCAACGAGAATTGGTGTTAGATAGTAACCGATATTAAAATAAAATATTAAAAGCATAAATAAAAAAGACTAACGTTTGTAAACTAAATGGTTTTCACTTCATTGTTAGTCTTTTCTTTTTGTCATTTTCTTTTCAAATTACTTTTTGCCTAGGTCGGTTTCTATTCTGTCGCAAATTCTACTAAATTTAAGAACGTCTGCATATAATTGTTTTTGTTCTTCGGTTAAACCCCTAAGCAACTTTGTTTCTGCTTCAATCATCAACTTTTTTGCATTGATTAACTCTTCTTCTAATTCAACGCGAATATTTGTTGCTGTTTCTCCAACAAATTCAGCAACGTTATCATTAGTAACTTTATTTTTCATTTTATTTTCTCCTTTTTTCTTAATAACAAATCCATTTAAATAAAAAATGCGCCGACTAAAGTCAGCGCATAAAACGCAAACCCCGTCGTTACCACACGAACAAAACAAGAACTATACGTACTTACTTCACTGGGATTTGCCATTTTTGTATAGCAATTCGTGAAGTAAGTATGCTTATAAAAGGACAAATTTATCCCCTCGTTTAGTTTTTTCAAAACATGTTTTGTTCTTGTGGTATTATTAGTATAGCACAAAATTTTTCTTTTTTCAATAATTTTGTTTGGAAAATAATGGGAATAAAAGTCGAATAAACACTTATATTGTCGATTACAACTATTTTTTAGCAAGTTTTAAGTTTTTTTGTTCTTCTTTGTATAAATACTCGGCCAAATTAATACAAAAATCCTCATGGCAATCGCAATATTCTTCTGCAGTATATTTACCTTCATAAAAAAGTTTTGTTATTTCTCCAAATGCTATTTCGGCAGCTGACCATAACTTTGGATTTTCA
>JAZUSI010000104.1:0-1888 GCA_045606665.1 Christensenellaceae bacterium | reverse complement strand
CAAGCAATCCACACATTATCAAATCCCAACTCATCCTTAACTCTCGCCAAAGCCTTTTCAGCGTCAATATTCGTCTCTGACAAGTGCCAAAGCAACACACCTTGTAAGGACGGGCTGTATATCTCTTTCAGATATTCTATGCAGTTTTCTAAACTAAGGTGATGTTCGGGGTGGGAACGTGAACTTTCATCGTTTACCATATTGTCAATGATAGTGTCGTAAGAGTGGTTACATTCAATAATGGCAAAATTAACGTTTTTAACACGTTTACAGACGCTTTTAGTATCTGTGATATATAAAACCCTTATCCCGTTATCTAAGTCCACCACAAAGGCTGTATTAGGCACGTTGTGGTCTAAGTCAAAGTTCTGTATCTTAAAGCCGTCTAACCACAATATCTTTGGTAGCAATTCGCAACCAGCGTATTTGTCGCAAACGTCTTTGTTGCCGTAGCAGGGGATTGCCTTGTTTATGAAGTTGCTAAGACTTTTGGTATGGTCGGCAAAGTGAGCGTGGCTCACACATACTCCAACGCAGTCTTTTAGGTTGAAATTTATTGCTTTTAATATCTCCTTGTAAGGCAGTCCAACATCAACTAATAGATGTTTTCCGTTGTGTTCAATGATAAGGCAGTTACCTTTTGAACCTGTATTTACCACTTTCAATTTGCTATTCATATCTATTTTTGTTTTTGCAAAGTTAAGAATTATTTTTGAATTTTTAAGACTTCACTTTTCATAATCTAATTATTTACCATCATGAATTACCCCTTCAATCCAAGACAGAGTAGGTATTAGCAAAGACTAAGTAAACATTGTTCTTAGTACAGAAAGTAAAGTTAAAGTCATCTAAAAATTTGCCGACAATAAATTTTGCGTTTCTGATATAAGTCTGAGACTGATGTTTGAATTTAGTCAAAATATGTTTTTCAACGGCAAACTTAACGATGTCAAACGCTTTCTGCAAAGAAACGCCTAACTCTTTTGCTATCCTTTTGTATGAAAGTCCAAATTCCTTATATTCTCCTTGATAGCCATAACGCCTGCATATTCTCTTTGCGTTTCGATACTCTTGTAATGTATCGGGTGCGTGCAAAGATTGAAGCGTTTGCTTCACGAAGTCTTTTCGTCTTTGGATTTCCACGACTTGTAAAGAACAAAGATACTTTTCAAAATCCATAATGGTGTCGCATTTGATTTCCTTGTAGTCGTAAGATAGATACTTGCTTTTGCTTGATATTGTGCAAAAGACAAGGTGATTGTGTTCAAATCTCACGAGTTTAAGGGATTTTAATGTTTTGATTCTTTTTCTTATTGTGTTGAGGTGGAGACCTGTGAGGTTGTGAAGTCGGTTGTAAGAGAAGTTGTTTATCGTAGAAGAAACATATCTGTCCTTTACCCAAAGGAGGAGTGCCAACGCCTTTGTTACCTCAGCGTTGCCTTTCATCATTCTTATGTATTTTCTACGAATCTTCATTTTCTGTTAGATATAATAAAAAAACCTCAACCTGTTTCGGACTCCTGTTGAGGTTATGAATGGATTATAATTCAATAAAAAATGAAAATTCTTTTTCCTATATGTTTGTCAAGCACTCAACAGGAGTCCGAATTTGCTGCTTGCTTAAACAACGTTGCAAAGATAATACATTTTTCAACATCTGTCAAGAGTTTTTTTAACTTTTTTTGCTTTTTATGAAATTTTCTATTTCTTGCAGTGTTTGTTCTGCGAGTTCGAGTGTCGGAAAAAAGTATTCAAACTCCTGCTTGAGCATAATATGGCTCATTGGTTTTATGAAAGGTGCTTCAATACCTTTGTATGTGTTTTTATACATTATCACATATCCGTTAAGCGCCCTGCCGATATATAAAGAAGTCGGATCGTAGCCATG
>JAZUSI010000103.1:0-10128 GCA_045606665.1 Christensenellaceae bacterium | reverse complement strand
ATTAAGGCTGGTTTTAGTTCAGTTATGTTAGACGCGTCTGTGCTTGAATTTAGCGAAAATGCAAAAAAGAGCAAGGAAGTTGTTGATTATGCGCATAAATACGGCATAACGGTTGAAGCCGAACTTGGTCACGTTGGCAACGCAATGGTTGGTAACGAAGGGGATAAGGTTTCAAACGAAAACCCAGACGATACTTTAACTTTACCAGAAGAAGTAAAAAAGTTTGTTGAAATCACAAACGTTGATGCTTTGGCTATTGCAATCGGCACGGCGCACGGCGTTTATAAAAAGACACCTACTTTGAGAATTGATAGGCTTGATGAAATTACGGCTGTATCAGACGTTGCGTTAGTTTTGCACGGTGGTAGTGGCACGCCAGACGACCAAATGCAAAACGCAATCAAACACGGCATAACCAAAATCAATATATATTCTGACCTTTTGGTTGGGCTTAACTCAGGCTTAAAAAATAAACTCAATGTGGTGACCAACCCAGCAACTTGGCCACATTACGTTTATGAAGAATCAATTTCTTTAATGAAGAAGGCAACTGCCGATAAAATTATGAAATTCGGTAGCAATAATAGAATTTAAGGTGGTGCAAAATGAAAACTAAAGCAGTTAGACTTTATGGAGAAAAAGATTTAAGATTGGAAGAATTTGAACTTCCTCAAATTAAAGAGGGCGAAGTTTTGATTAAGATTGTTTCTGACAGCGTTTGTATGTCAACTTATAAGACCTACTTACAAGGAGAAAAGCATTTGAGAGTTCCAAACGGAATTGATAAAAACCCTGTTATTATTGGTCACGAATTCTGTGCAGAAATCGTTGAAGTGGGCAAAAAATGGCAAAACGAATATAAAGTAGGCGAAAAGGTTGCTATTCCACCCGTTTTAGCATATCTTCCAAACAACCAAACAATCGGTTATTCTTTCTGTGAAATCGGTGGTGTTTCAACCTATTCAATAGTTTACGAACATATAATTCAAAACGGGTACTTAATGAAAATAAATAGCGACGCTTTTTTCTTGGCGTCACTTATAGAACCTGCATCTTGCGTGCTCCGTGGTTATAAGGAAACTTATCATTTGGACAGCGACCATAAACCTGTTCAAGGTATTAAAAAGGGCGGAAACGTTATAATTCTTGCTGGTTGTGGACCAATGGGACTTGTTGCTATTGACTGTGCTTTGCACGGCGATATTAAGCCAAAGAAAGTGGTTGTAACCGACCTTGATAAAGATAGAACTCAAAGGGCTGAAAAGTTGTTTAGTCCAGAAGATGCAAAGAAAGACGGCATAGAACTTATCTTTGCTTGTACTTCTGATAAAGATGAACTCTTGGCTCTTACCGACGGCTATGGTTATGACGACGTGTTCGTATATGCACCAGTTCCAAAGGTAGTTGAACTTGGCGATGAACTCTTGGCGTTTGATGGATGCCTAAACTTCTTTGCAGGTCCAACTGATAAAAAGTTCTCTGCAAACTTTAACTTCTATAACGTTCACTATCAACAACACCACGTTGCAGGAACGAGCGGAAGTACCGTGGAAGATATGAAAGATATCGTTCGCTTTATAGGCGAAAAACGCATTAACCCAGCCGTTATGATAACACATATCGGTGGTATGGATAGCGTTATAAACACAACGACAAATCTTCCAACAATTCCAGGTGGCAAAAAACTCGTTTACACGCACATAAATCTTCCTAACACGGCTATTGCTGATTTTGAAAAGCTTGGCAAAACCGACAAGAGATTTGCTGTTTTAGATGAGCTTGTTAAGAAGAATAACGCCTTGTGGAACGCAGAGGCAGAAAAGTATTTATTAGAAAACTTTTAATTGAATAAACCAAAAAAAAGACAAAGAATAAATTTCTTTGTCTTTTTCTATATGTTTATATGACTTTAAGAAAGTTGTCTATATTTAAGTGGGGAAACGCCGTATAACTTTTTGAACACTTTACTAAAATAGGATAGGCTTGAAAAACCCACTTCAAAGGCAACGTCGTTTAATGATTTATCTGAAAACATAAGAAGGGAAAGGGCAAGTTCGCATCTTCTCTTATTAATGTAATCTTTAACCGAAGTGTTAAAGTTTTTGTAAAATAGTTTATATATAAGACTGACCGAAACGAAATTTTGCTGTGCAATATATTCAACCGAAAGGGGAGAGTGAATATTCTCGTTAATAAATTCCACAAGCGTGTCTAATGTTGATAAATTCTTTGGCTTAACGATATTGTCAAGAAGTAAGTGCTTTGCCAAAATGGTTGCAAGGTTTATGATACTTTTGATAAATTCTTCGTTTTTTATAGGCAAAGTATTGTATAAATCTTCCAATTTATCTACGTCTAAACCATCGTTTGAGAGTTTTTGCTTAATATTCTTAAAATTATCATCTACTTTTAGTTGTCCAAGCATAATATAACCTAAAATGGATTGGTTGTGCATAATAGGTATGGCAATGTCAAGAAGCCCAGCGTGGCAAATGTGCGAAACGGGTTGTTTTTTCTCTTTGCACTCTTTGAGCAAGGCATAGTCGCAAATAAGACACTTTGACCCCATATGAGAACTAGAGTGTATATATTTACAATATTTATTTGCAGACGCCTTGTCGGTATATTGTAACCTAGTAAAATTTGAATCCAAAATTGACAAGTTTATGCCGGTAGCGCTAAAAAAATCGTAAGTAATGTCGGTCATTTTATTGGTTTTATATTCGATTGATATTTTTGCCATATAAACCTCACGTGTAAAACTATAACAAAAGTATAACATATGCCCAATTAAAAATCAAGTGAAAGGTGTAAATTAGTACAAAAAACGTAAAAAAATAAACATTGAAAAGTTAATATATATATGGTATAATTTAAGCATAACAAAAGGGGTAAAACTGCCCCGAGTAAAAAAACGTAAAAATTTTTAGGAGGACAAAAGCATGCCAGTATATGAATCCATAAAAAATGCTGACAACAAAATCGTTATTTCTGCTAAAAATAGAGATAGCGTAACTTTCGGTTGGGAAAAAGTTGTTGACAAAATCGCATCACTTGTTGACTCAACTGATAAAAACATTGCTCTTGATGGTTGGTACGGTATCAATTTTGAAAAAATTGCAAACGCAGTTGCTGACAAATTAAAAGCAAAGGGCTTAAGAGTTGAACTTTTCAACGCTGCTGACCTTTACAAATCAAGAGATGAAATCATCGCTTACAACGCACCATACGTAACAGAAGACCCAGGCTTTGGTAAAGTTAACAAAGCAGGCGTTATCGAAGACATTATGTGTGCAGACGCAATCAAGGCTTTAAAGGCTAAACTTGCTTCAAGTGTTGTAGTTATCGCTTACGGCGAAGGCGCTTGTATTAAAGAACTTGCTGACCTTTATGCTGTTAAGTGCTATATCGATAACACACACCAAAAAGTTCAATGGGATATGTGGGAAGGCAGACTCAACACGTTTGGCTGCAAGACACCTACAAAAGATTACAACTGGAAAGAATATAACTATTCTGACTACTATATGTTGAAACGCCAAAAAGACTTTATGTATGGCGCAATGGATTTCTACGTAGAAAACTACTTCGAAAACGACCTCGTTCTCGTTCCAAGAGTTGCTTACGACGAAATTATGCAAACATTAGTTAAATACCCAATCCACGAAGTTAAAATCTTCAGCCCAGGTCCTTGGGGTGCTTATAGATACTTAGATATGGATTATCAAGTAGAAGGCCTTGCTAACAACGCTTGGAACAAAATTGCTGGTCCAGAACTTCGTATTCTTATCGACTTCGGTGGTGAAAGAAGCATTTCTATGCCAATGCTTAACGCAATGCAATATGGTAAAGAATTAGTTGGTGAACTTATCGATAGCAAATATCCTGGTTTGTTCCCACTTGACATCTGGCTAGACGACGGTTGGCATCCAACCCCACAACCAGCAGAAAGAATTTCAATGCCTATGCATATCCACCCATCAAGCAAATACGTTGCAGATCACTTCGACGAACCACTCGGCAGATATGAAACATACTATATCGCTGAAGCATACGAAGGCGCTAACACTTGGATGGGCTTCCACGATGATGCTGATATCGAAGAATGGGAAAGACTTTGTGAAGAATCACAAAACATCAAACCTATCGAAAATTGGAAAGACTTTATCGCTAACTGGTCAAGCAAGGAAGGCGACCTTTACTTAATCCCTCCTGGAACAATGCACGGCCACGGTGGTAACCAAATGGTACTTGAAATGGATACAAACCCAAGTATCAACGGTACGGAATATTCATTCTTTGAATATGACTTCGCTAGACCATCTTGGGACGATAACAAGAAGACCATGACAGGTAAGCCATTAAAGATGCACTTAGAACACGGCAGAAACATGGAAAAGACGAGAAGAGCTTCTTGGGTTAAAGACCATCTCTTATCTACACCAAACGTAGTTAAGTGGACAAAGAACTACTTCATCGATCGTTATAAGACAACTCCTGTTATGCCATACCACGTTGAAAGAATCCACTTCGAAAAAGTTGGTGAATTCTCAACAGAAGGTAAGTTCATGAACATGCTTACTTTAACCGTTGGTTCAAAAGTAACCGTTCGTTCAAAGGCTAACCCAGAACTCTTCGCTATCTGCGATAAGTTCCAAACATTAGTTGTTCCTGCATCTTTCGGTGATTATGAAATCATCAATGAAGAAGGCGGTCGTGCAACTTGCGTTATCCAAAGATGGAAACAAGGTTAATCTAATATTATAGATTAGTCTAATAAACTTATAAATACACGAGCCGTGATTGAAAATAAATCTTATTTTTGACCATGGCTCGTTATTTTAAAAGGCCAGTATTCAAACTTGAAAAAGGAGTAATGTATGAACATTTTAGCAATTGGTGCACATCCAGACGACGTTGAAACTTGTTGTGGTGGAACACTCGCAAAATACGCAAAGTTAGGGCACAAAGTTTTTACAGCAACTGCAACTAACGGCAACATCGGTTCAGCAACTCTTCCTATGGAAGAAATTGCAAAAATTAGAAAAGAAGAAGCGCGTAGAGCCGCTGCTCATATTGGCGCTGAATATATTTGTCTTGATTACGATGATGAAATGTTTTATGAAGATAGACAAGCAAGAATTAACTTTATCAACCTTGTTAGATATTGTAAAGCAGACGTTATCTTGACTCACAATCCACACGATTATAACCCAGACCACGAATTAACAAGCAAAATCGTTAGAGATATTGCTGTTATGATTCCTATCGCAAAGATTGAAACAAAGGCAAAACCATACGATAAAATTCCACTACTTGCTTATTTTGATACTGTTCACGGCATAGAGTTTAATCCAACCGAATACGTTGATATCTCAGACGTTATTGATATCAAGAGAGCAATGTGTTATGAACACAAGAGCCAAATTCAATGGATGTCAGATAATTATAAAGACGCTGTTGGTGATAAAGACTTCCTTGAAGGAACAATGATCCAAGCAAGATATAGAGGATTACAATGTGGCGTTGAATACGCTGAAGGCTTCCGTTTAGCATACGACGGTTATAGAGTTGTTCCAAAGAGATTTTTACCATAAAACAAGGTAACTATGAAAACCTATATAGAAAATCACGCTATTTTCGGCAAAATGCTTTTTGCCGAAAGTGGCGATATAAAACTCGGTATTCCACTTGAATTTGGGATTAGAATTTCATATCTTTCATATAAAAATAGCAAGAACTTATTCTTTGAACAACCAAAAGATATGAAAGACTTGTCAACCGAAGATGGTTGGCGTGTTTACGGTGGGCATAGACTTTGGCTTGCTCCTGAAAGCCCAGATGATTATAATCCTGACAATGCGCCTATATCATACGAAGTTAAAGATGATAAGATTATGCTTTATCAAAATGAAGATACCGTGCTTAAGGTCAAGAAAAGCATTGAAATATCTTTTGAAGATGAGAATACCATTAAAGTTATTAACAAACTCCAAAATACCGACGACAAAACTCGTTCTTTTTCGGTATGGGGAGTAACCTCTATGGATGGTGGTGGCACTGAATATATTCCAATTAAGTATGGAACTATGAGTTATTCGCCACTAACCAATATTTCAATGTGGTTTTACACCGTTTTGAGTGATGAAAGGGCAGAGTATTCAAAGGACTTAATCAAACTTTCACATAGACCATACCCAACCAAATATAAAATCGGCGTAGGTCACCCAAACGGCAATATTAAATACGTAAATCACGGGGTTTGCTTTGAAAAAGTCTTTGATATTAAAAAAGAAAAGCAATATCCTGATAACAACGTTTCTTTTGAAACTTTTATGTGCGACCATATGGTAGAAGTGGAAAGCCTTTCACCGTTATATGATGTTGCACCAAATCAAACGGTTAGCCATACTGAATTATGGCGACTAACTAAAGAATAAGGCAATGTCGCAATAACGCTTGATAAAGTGTAAATGAAATACGGCGTAATACTTCGTTAAAGCCATTGAAAAGATGTAAACTCTTATCTTCGGGCGTTTGCCTTGTCTTACTTGCATTTGATTTACCCTTTTAAAATCAACCTTATATTGTAACCTTGCAAAAAAAGAAAAAAATTTATTTTAGCCACTTTTTTATAAGGTGGAAATGGAGATAATTATGGAAATAAAAGTAGCATTAGTTTCTTTGGCTTGTCCTGTTGAAGTTGGTTATGACCAAGCAGAAAATTTGCTCAACGAAACTGACAAGACAATGAAGGCACAAGGAGTTACTTGTGTAAACACAGGCGTTGTAATGCACGACCTTGACACAGTTCGTCAAGCAGCAGAAAAACTTAAGGGTACGGATGCTGACGTGCTTATGATTTCAATTGCAACTTGGAGTGAAGACCATCATCTTTTAGACTTGTTGTCTTACGTTGATATGCCTTTAATCTTAAGAGCATATCCTGCATTTGACACGGGTTCACTCTGTTGCGCACATCAAATCAGCGCAGTATTTAGAGATATCGGCAAAACTTGCGAATTTGTTTACGGCGACGCTGATGATGAAAACTGCGTACAAGAAATTAAGACTATTGCAACTGCATATGCACTTAAAAACTCTATGGCAAAAACGAGAGTCGGCGCACTCGGAGGCAGAGTTAAGGGTATGACCGAAATTGCTTACGATGAATTTGCAATCAAGGAAAAACTTGGAGCAAGAGTAGTTAACCTTGATGAAAGTGAAATGACCGACAAGGTTAATGCTATCAGCGATGAAGAAGCACAAGCACTCTTAGACGAATATAAAGACGTTTTAAGTCCTTGCAAAGTTACTGCTACTAAAGAAAGCATGCTTGAATCAATGAAATATTATAAGGCATTAAAAGATTTAGCAAAAGAATACGAATTGCAAGCACTTTCTGTTAAATGTTATACAAAATATATGGGTAAGATTTGTCTTGGCTATTCACTTTTAGCAGAAGAAGGAATCGTTGGTTCTTGCGAAGGGGACGTTACCAACGCATTGACAATGAAACTTATGTATGACTTAAGTGGAAAACCAATCAACAACACAGACCTATTATACCCAGATGAAAAGGCAAACACCATTTTATTTGCACACTGTGGTTCTTCAGGTTTCTCTATTGCTGAAGGCGAAATCGATTTAGCACCTGTTAGACTTATGGAAAGGGGCGTATGCACCAAGTTCTTGGTTAAACCAGGTAAAGTTACAGCCGTTAACATTTGTGGACACGGCGATAAATTCCGTCTTTCATTTATGGTTGGCGATGCTATTCCTTGTGGAATGGAATTCCCTGGCAACCCTGTTAAGATTAAATACGAAAAACCTGTTAGCAAAATCAACCGTGAAATTATGGATAATGGTATCGGTCATCACTGGATGGTTGCTTATGGCGACTTTAGTGAAGAACTCAAGTATTTCTGTAAAATAAACAATATTATTTGTTATGAAATTTAAAGGAGAATAAATATGAAACGTTCAGAAATTAACGCAATTATGCGCGATGCATTAAAACTTTTTGATGAATACAAAATCAAACTTCCAGATTTCGTTCATTGGACACCTGCTGATTGGGCAACCAAGGGCGATGAAGTTCAAGAAATTAAGGACAACGCATTAGGTTGGGACATCACCGACTTCGGTAATGGCAACTTCAATAAGGTAGGCTTATTCTTAATCACACTTCGTAACGGCAACCAATTGAGAAAGGCTGAATATCCAAAGCCATATGCAGAAAAACTTATGGTTGTTAGAGAAAAACAAATTACACCAATGCACTATCACTGGTCAAAGATGGAAGACATCATCAATGCAGGTGGTGGTAACTTAATCATTAAGTTATATAACGCAACAGAAGACAATAAACTTGCTGATACAGACGTTAAGGTTGTTATTGACGGCGTTAAGCACACTTTCCCAGCAGGCACGGAAATTTGTTTGCACCCAGGTCAAAGCGTAACTTTAACACCATATCTTTTCCACAGATTCTGGGGAGAAGAAGGTAAGGGAACTGTAATCGTACGTGAAGTTTCTATGTGTAACGACGATGCAAACGACAACTGTTTTTATGATAAAGCAGGTCGTTTCCCAGAAATTATTGAAGACGAAGCACCACTTCACTTACTTTGCAACGAATATAACAAGTAATTAACGTAAGAAGGGACTTAATATGAAAAGATTTGTAATGTACGGCGCTGGAAATATCGGCCGTGGCTTTATCGGTCAATTATTTTCTGAAAGCGACTATTCAGTTGGTTTTGTTGATATCAACAAACAAGTTATTGAAAAGTTAAACAGCGATAGAGAATATCCTGTTGACGTTGTAACCAGCGAAAAAATTGAAGAACATATCGTTAAAAACGTTTACGGCATTGACGGAACGGATTTAGACCTCGTTGCTGATGAAATTTCAAAGGCTGACGTTATGGCAACTGCTATCGGCGTTAACGTGTTGAAATTTATTGCAAAACCTATTTCTTTGGGCTTAAAAAAGAGATTTGAAAACGGTGCAAAGCCACTTAACATCATCATTTGTGAAAACCTTATTGGTGCAGACCAATACTTAAAGGGTTTAATCAAAGAACAACTTCCTGAATATGAAAAGGAAATTGACGAGCAAATCGGCTTTGTTGAAGCAAGTATCGGCAGAATGGTTCCAATGCTTCCAGAAGAAAAGAAACAAGGCAATTTCTTGAGAGTTTTTGTTGAACCTTATAACATTTTGCCTGTTGATAAAGATGCGTTTAAGGGCGAAATCCCATCAGACGTTAAAAACCTTTATCCATTTACGCCATTTAGCCTTTATATTGAAAGAAAACTCTTTATGCACAATATGAGTCACGCTACTTGCGCATACTTGGGCAATTTAAGAAATTACGAATACATCTATCAAGCAGTGGCTGATTACGATATTAGATACTGCGCTTATAGAGTGTTGATGCAAAGTGCTTTGGCGTTATCTTTAGAGCATAAAGTTGATATCAAACCACTTTATGAACACGCTGAAAACCTTTTATATCGTTTCCAAAACACTGCACTTGCTGATCCTGTTGCAAGAGTTGGTAAGGACACCATTAGAAAGTTAAGTGAAAACGATAGACTTATTGGGGCTCTAAAACTTTGCGAAAAGCACAACGTTTCTTGTGAGATACTTTGCGTTGCAATCGCATCTGCAATGTTCTTTGCTCCAGAAGGTGATGAACGTAGCCAAGAACTAAACGCTTATGCAAACGAAAACGGCGCTATTAAGACGCTCGAAAAATATTCTAACTACACGGGCGAAAAGGCAGAACTTATCGACACGTTATATAAAATGCTTATTGATGGCAAAGACCTATCAAAACTTATCGCTTATTGCGACGATTTGTGTGGCAAAAAGATAAGAGTGTAAGATAAACCTTAAACCAAATAAAATAAAAACTCGGCTTTTATAAGCCGAGTTTTCTTTTTCCAACGCAAAATAGATTGAATTAAAGTTAATTTTATATTATAATAAAGTCATCGATAAATAAGAATTTGTAGGTGTGAATGATGAAAACTTTATATATGATTGGTGGCACTATGGGAGTTGGAAAAACAACTGTGTGCCAACAGCTCAAACAGGATTTACCGAATAGTGTATTT
>JAZUSI010000102.1:0-7129 GCA_045606665.1 Christensenellaceae bacterium | reverse complement strand
CATTTTGTATGTGCTAAACTATTTCCAGTGAAAATTTCTTTTTTCATAAATCCTCCGTTTGTTTTATTGGTTGCAACTGGCAGGTCGCAACTTTTATTATACACAAACGGAGGATTTTGCTCAACGGTAAACCTTTACTAGCCCCCAGACTATCTGGGGGGTTTATTGTTTATACAATAATAAGCAAGGCGATTGCCTTGCTTATTGTGGAGCTGATAACCGGAATCGAACCGGTGACCTCATCCTTACCAAGGATGTGCTCTACCATCTGAGCCATATCAGCAAATTTAATTTCAAAATGCTTATATATTATAGTAAATAAAAAAGCATTTGTCAATTCAAAAAATGTAAAAGTAAATAAAATTTTACCATTTAACATATTTTTTTTGTTTTATATGTCGATAATACAATAAAAATCCACGGGTAAACCCCGTGGTTTTTCATTTAGGGGTAAAACCCCTTGTTCTAGCGACGTGTAAAGCACGTAGTCTACTTGTGCGTATCGCAAATCGCTTACTTTTTCTTAAATGGGTCTACTACTTCTTGTATTATTAGTTGTTCCATTTTCTTATCTTCGCTTAATTGATTTGCGATGTATTCTTTTATCTTTTTTGTGTTCTTGCCTACTGTATCTACATAATATCCTGTACACCAAAATTCTCTGTGTCGGTATTTCAACATTAAATTTGTATATCTTTGGTATATTAAAACGGTACTTTTTCCTTTTAAATACCCCATAAACCCCGACACGCTCATTTTGGGTGGTATTTCCACGAGCATATGCACGTGGTCAATACACACTTCAGCCTCTAGTATATTTACTTTTTTCCATTCGCACAAACTTCGTAGAATTGCTCCTATTTCTACTCTTTTTTCTCCATAGAAAACTTTTCTTCGATATTTTGGTGCAAATACAATATGATATTTGCAATTCCACTTCGTATGTGCTAAACTATTTATGTCATTCATTTGACAAACCTCCTATGTTTAATTTGATTGTGTAGACTACTTTCTTATTTTAACATAGGAGGTATTTTATGTAAAGGTTAACCTCTTTTTAACCACGGGACTATCCCGTGGTTTTCATATACAAAAAATATCGGCAAATATCATATTTGCCGATATATTATAAAATTTAGTTATCAAAACTACTCTTCAACTATTTCTTCGCCATCTTCATCATTTTTTGGCGTAATAGCAATTTTCTTAACAGTAGAATCGTCAATCCTCATAATTCTAACACCTTGAGTATCTCTACCAATTTTGCTAATATCTTCAGCTGCCACTCTTATAATCGTTCCGTTGTTTGTAATAATCATAATATCTTCATTTTGAGATATGAGTTTTAGGCTTGCAAGTTTACCTGTCTTAGCATTAAATACACCTGCTTTAACGCCTTTACCACCTCTATTTTGCATTCTATAATCTTCCAAATCAGAACGTTTACCAAAGCCGTTTTCAGTCATAGTAATAACTTCATGGTCTTCTTTAATAACAGCCATATCAACAACTATATCACCCTTATTTAACGACATACTTTTAACGCCTTGCGTATCTCTACCCATTGGACGAACGTCATCTTCGCTAAATCTTATGCACTTACCCTCGTGTGATGCAATAATAATTTGATCTTTACCAGTTGATAATTGAACGGAAATCAATTCATCTCCCTCAACTATGCTGATCGCAATCTTACCGGTTTTTCTAATACTTGCAAATTCGGAAAGCGCAGTCTTTTTAATAAGACCATTTTGAGTTGCCATAACGATATAGCCTTCAGTATCTGCTTTAAGAGGAATCATTGCGCGAACTTTTTCGCCATCGCCTAATTGCAACAAGTTAACAATTGCTCTACCACGAGCAGTCCTTTGACCCTCTGGCACCATATAGCCTTTGATACTATAAACCTTACCCTTGTCAGTGAAGAACAAGATATCATCGTGTGTTGAAGTAACGAACATATTATCAATAAAGTCTTCTTCCTTTGGTTTATGCGCGGTAACACCTTTACCACCTCTTCTTTGAGTCCTATATTCAGCAACAGGAACACGTTTAACGTAACCAAAGTGTGTTAAACTTATAACAACGTCTTCAACAGGAATCATATCAGCAACGTCAATTTCGCCATAGTCATATGAAAGTTCGGTTTTTCTTGGTGATGGATATTTTTCTTTAATTTCTTCCATATCCTTTCTAATTATTGCCTTTACCCTACTTTCATTGGCAAGAATATCCTTTAGGTCTGATATAATTTTATCCAATTCCACTAGTTCTTCCTTGAGTTTTTCAACTTCCATACTAGTTAAACGTTGAAGCCTCATTTCAAGGATTGCGTTTGCTTGTTTATCAGATAATTCAAACTCACCAATAAGTGCTTCGCACGCCGAATTCTTATCAGCTGATGCACGAATAATCTCAATCACCCTATCGATATTAGCAAGCGCAATAACTAAGCCTTGAACAATATGTTCTCTTTCTTGGGTCTTTGCTAAATCATATTTGGTACGACGAACTATTACATCTTCCTGGTGAGCAATATAATGAGTCAAAATCTCTTTTAATCCTAAAACCTTTGGCTCACCATCAACAAGTGCAAGTAATATTATTCCGTCTTTGACTTGCAAGTTAGTGTGCTTGTACAAGGTATTGAGAACTACTTGTGCGTTTGCATCCTTTTTAAGATCGATAACAATACGCATACCATGTCTATCAGACTCATCTTTAATATCACTAATACCTTCAATTCTTTTATCTTTTACCATATCAGCAATGTTTTTAATAAGCATGGCTTTATTCACTTGATATGGAAGTTCTGTAACAATAATTCTTTCTCTTGTACCAGAATTAAATTCTTCCACATCGCATTTTGCACGAAGTATAAAACCACCTTTACCTGTACGATATGCTTGTTTAATACCTGCTCTACCCATTAAAACGCCACCCGTTGGATAATCAGGCGCAGGAACATATTCCATAAGCTCCTCAACGGTAATTTCTGGATTATCCATAAGGGCAATACAAGCATCTAGACACTCTGCAAGGTTATGTGGTGGAATATTAGTTGCCATACCAACAGCAATACCATCAGCACCATTTACAAGGATATTTGGTATTCTTGAAGGCAAAACAACCGGTTGCATTTCAGTATCATCAAAGTTAGGATAAAAATCAACGGTATTTTTATCGATTTCTTTAAGCATTTCGTTTGCAAGCTTAGAAAGCCTTGCTTCGGTATATCTATACGCAGCCGCAGGGTCTCCGTCCACCGAACCAAAGTTTCCGTGACCATCAACCAATGGAAAATTGATAGAAAAGTTTTGAGCTAGTCTAACCAAAGCATCATAAACAGAGCTATCACCGTGAGGGTGATATTTTCCTAAAACTTCACCTACGATTTTAGCACACTTTTTAAATGCTTTATCGCTAGTTAACCCCATATCGTGCATAGCATATAAAATTCTTCTGTGAACTGGTTTCATACCGTCACGAACGTCAGGTATAGCACGAGAGACGTTTACAGCCATTGCATAGGCAATAAACGACTTTTTAACCTCATTATTAACTTCTATATTTATGAGCTTTGTTTTTCCTAATATATCCTTAAATTCGGCTGATAATTCAGCACTTATTTCTTTTTTAGACATAATTTCTCCCCTAATTAAATATCTAATTCTTTAACAAGTTTTGCATTTTCTTCAATAAATGCACGTCTTAATTCAGGGTCATCACCCATAAGTGTTGTAAACGTTTCATTTGCTTCAATAGCATCTTCCATCGTTACACGGAGCATGGTTCTAGTTTCAGGATTCATTGTTGTTTCCCAAAGTTGTTCTGGATCCATTTCGCCAAGACCTTTATAACGTTGAATATCACACTTTCCAACTTCAGCAAGATAATCTTGTAATTCTTTATCCGAATAACAATATTTATCAACCTTATTTTTTGTTGCCTTATATAGTGGTGGTTGTGCAATATAGATGTGCCCTTTTTCAACTAGTGGACGCATAAATCTAAAGAAGAACGTTAACAAGAGAATTCTAATATGGCTTCCATCAACGTCAGCATCGGTCATACATATAATTCTGTCATATCTCAACTTACTTTCATCAAAATCATCGTGGATACCACAACCAAAAGCAGTTATCATGCTCTTAATTTCTTCATTTTCCAAAACTCTGTTAAGCCTTGCTTTTTCAACGTTTAAAATTTTACCTCTTAATGGCAAAATCGCTTGAAATCGCCTGTCTCTGCCTTGTTTTGCACTTCCACCTGCAGAATCACCTTCGACTATAAGTATTTCACAGAATTGTGGGTTTTTATCAGAACAATCAGCAAGTTTTCCAGGAAGAGTTGTAGATTCAAGAGCTCCTTTTCTTCTAGTGTTTTCTCTAGCAAGTCTCGCTGCCTCTCTCGCTCTCTGAGCAGTTATACATTTAAGCAAAACTTCCTTTGCTTTAGCTGGATTCTCTTCCATAAATGCACCAAAATGCTCATTCATAGCTTTTGTAACGTAATTACGCATTTCACTATTGCCAAGCTTAGTTTTTGTTTGTCCTTCAAACTGCGGTTCTGTAAGCTTAACTGAAATTATGGCAACAATACCTTCTCTGCAGTCATCAGAAGACACTTTTTCATCGCCCTTAAAGACATTAAGTTTCTTTCCATAATCATTGATTATTCTTGACAATGAACTCTTAAAACCTTCAAGGTGAGTGCCACCTTCTTCGGTATTAATATTATTCGCAAAAGCGTAGATAAGCTCGTTATAAGTTTCAGTGTATTGAAGAGCAACTTCAACTTCGGTATCACCATAGAAAATATCAAAGTAAACAGGCTTTTCAAATAATGGCCCCTTATTCTTGCTCAAATCCTCCACAAAGTGAGCAATACCACCCTCGTAGAAGAATATGTCTTCCCTCTCTTTTTCGGGGCGTAAATCAACGATTTTAATAGTCAACCCTTTGTTTAAGTAGGCGAGTTCTCTTAAACGCATTTTAATAGTATCATAATTAAACTCGGTAGTTTCAAAAATTTCATCATCAGGCATGAAAGTTACCCAAGTTCCTGTAAAGTCGGCATCTCCAACGACTTTTAATGGAGCTTGAGGAATCCCTCTGTTATAAGTTTGTTTAAAGTGTGAACCATTTTGAAAAACTTCAACGTCCAACCATTCTGAAAGAGCGTTAACAACTGAAAGACCAACACCATGTAATCCTCCAGAAATTTTATATCCGCCACCGCCAAACTTGCCACCGGCGTGCAACTTTGTCAAAACAACTTGTACTGCAGAAACACCTTCGGTTTTATGTATAGCAGTAGGAATCCCCCTACCATTGTCCTTAACCGTACATGAACCATCAGCATTGATTTGAACTATAATAGTATCGCAATGACCATTATTCGCCTCGTCTATAGAGTTATCAACGATTTCTTGAACTAAATGATGTAATCCCCTAACATCGGTAGAACCGATATACATTCCAGGTCTCTTTCTAACTGGATCAAGACCTTCTAAGACTTGAATTTCACCTGCGCCATAGTTATTGGAATCATTAATTTTGTTTTCCATTTTTCACACCTTTTCTAATTATTTAATCGAAAGTTTTATAAAATTTTCACATCGATATTTTTGTTTATATTATAACATAATTTTATAAAATTTACAAGTATAAATTTAAATAATTAAAACTATTTATAGTTTTAAGGTAATTTTTTTTGCTTTAAGAATAGTATTTTATGACAATACACACACTATACTTAAATCGGAAGGTAAAATTTATGATCAAATGCAAAAATTGTCAATCAAACCTAAATGATAAAGTGATATTTAAGTGTAAAAATTGTAACACTTATTTTTGCGAAGATTGTGCGACTAAAACAAAAAATATATGTCCTAATTGTTATAACGACATTGACTTTGCAGATTAAAAAGAAAAATACTTCAAAAGTTAAAAAACTTTTGAAGTATTTTTAATTACAATTAGAAAATTCTTAAACCGATAAAGTACAATATGCCAACAAGCACACTACTCGCCACACCAAAAACAATAATTGGTCCTGCTATAACAAACATTTTTGCAGCTGTTCCATATATATAACCTTCGGTCTTAAATTCCATAGCTGGCGAAACAACTGAATTCGCAAAGCCTGTTATAGGAACTATGGATCCACCACCTGCAAATTTACCAATTCTGTCATAAGTCCCCAGTCCAGTTAAAAGTGCGCCAATAAAAATCATAATCATTGATACGTAACTAGAAAGTTCATCACCAGAAAGATTAAACACATACTGCAAAACGTACCTAAAAGTCTGCCCAATTGTGCAAATAATCCCCCCCACCAAAAATGCATGAAAAAGCGAGCGCTTTTGATTAGTTTTAGGAGAAATTCCCTTTACGTAATTTATATAATTTTCATTTACAAAATCATTTTTGCCTTGCATTTTTATTTTCCACCTTTAAAAATTTTCCACTCATTGTTTCTTTTTCATCAATGGGTCTTAAAAATTGATTTTCCTTATATTTTCTCATATAATTAATATAGGCAAAATGATTTTTTTAATACAAATAAAAGTAAACTTAAAACTTCTGTCTAATTTTTTCTATAATTTTATTTTCGAGCCTTGAAACTTGAACTTGCGAAACCCCCAAGCTTTCTGCAATTTCACTTTGAGTTTTGTCCCTAAAATACCTCATTACAACCACTTTCTTTTCTCTCTCGTCAAGACTATCGATTATACTTGATAAATGAATTTTATTTAAAGTTTTTTCCTCATCGTCATCATAAGATAACTTATCGATTAACTCAACACCTTCTTCTTCATCTTCATACTTTTCAAAAATTGACAAAGGCATTCTTGAACTATCCATAGCAATTACTACTTCTTCTTGCGTAATCTTAAATTCATTTGCAATCAAATCTATGCTAGGAGCATTGTTGTTTATTGTTTGATATTGATATATAAAATGATTAATTTTATTTGCCAAAATCTTTATTGTTCTTGAAACTTTTATAGCGCCATTATCTCTAATATATCGTTTAATCTCTCCTATAACCATAGGAACTGTATATGTTGAAAACTTTACATCAAAATTCTCATCAAAATTTTGTATTGCCTTTAAAAAGCCAA
>JAZUSI010000101.1:0-5995 GCA_045606665.1 Christensenellaceae bacterium | reverse complement strand
TAACAATACCTATTATCCAGCCCCAATTTTTCATATCGTAACCGCCTGCAGTTGCAACTGCCGAACTTATAGAGTTCGATTGAACCATGCCACCGACAAAGCCCAAACAAATTACTGCGGCAACGGCAAAAAAACCTGCCAAAAACTTACCGAACCTGCCTTTAAAAGCCGTCTTTATGTAATAAACAGGACCACCAGAAACAGTGCCGTCTTGGTTTACCTTTCTGGTCTTTTGAGCAAGAACGGCTTCTGCATAAATAGTTGCCATACCCAAAAAGGCAATTACCCACATCCAGAATATTGCGCCAGGCCCACCAACTATAATTGCACTACAAGCACCCACGATATTGCCCGTTCCTACTTGGGCTGCAATAGCCGTTGCAACTGCCTGAAAAGAACTCATTCCGTGACTTTCTTTATCACCCTTTAACTTTATTCCACCAAAAACTTTTTTTAGTCCTTGACCAAAGCAACGAACTTGAACGAATTTGGTTCTAATTGTAAAGAACAAACCAACGCCAACTAACAAAATCACCAATATCCAATCTGCAAGATAAGAGTTTACTGTTGCTATCGCCTTTTCAAGCCATTCTAAAAATCCCATATTTTTCTCCTTGTAAAACAAAAAAAGTTGTCTTTTTTTCAAAAACAACTCCAAAGAATAATAAAAGAATATTTTAAGTTATTAAAACTTCTTCCGTCCTTTTGCCTGAGAGATTGGGGGCGCTAGCCCTTTGCACCTTCGGCACTCTAAAAATTAGAGATTCTCCGGAGTTTCTCTTCTATCAGTCTTTTCATTCTAATAGCGTCATCGAAAACTTTAATTAGTATAGCATTTTAGTTAATTTTTGTCAATCATTTAATTATACGTTATAGTTAAAGCATAAAATTAAGCGCGCAAAATTAGTTTGCACGCTTATAGTTTTTTAAATTCAACTACTCCCCGTCAAAAAGTGGAGTTGAGAAATAACGTTCAGCAGTATCAGGGAGAACTGTTACAACCGTTTTGCCTTTGCCAAGCACCTTTGCAAGTCGTTTTGCCGCTGCAACGTTCGTTCCCGAAGAAATACCACACATAATCCCTTCAAGTCTTGCCAAATCCCTTGAAGTTTGCAAGGCTTCTTCATCAGAAATGATGCAAATTTGCTCGTAAATCTCACAGTTTAGAACAGGTGGAATTAGTCCATCGCCAATGCCCATTTGAATGTGTGAACCTATAGTTCCACCAGCTAAAATTGCGGCATTTTCCGGCTCAACAGCCCAAATCTTGATGTCTGGGTTTTGTGCCTTTAACACTTCACCGATACCCGTTATAGTACCACCTGTACCTATACCTGAGCAAAATCCGTGGATTGGGCCGGCAACCTGTTCTAAAATTTCAAGGCCAGTATGGTGGCGATGCACCATTGGGTTTGCTGGGTTTTCAAATTGTTGTGGAACGAAAACTTTTGGGTTTTCCTTTTCCATTTCAAGTGCCTTTTTTAAACATCTATCAATGCAGTCCCCAATATTTCCATCATCGTGCATAAGAATAACTTCAGCACCATAATGGCGAACGAGTTTTCTTCTCTCTTCACTAACTGAGTCTGGCATAATAATAACAGTCTTATATCCTTTAACTGCGCCCACTAGCGCTAAACCTATACCTTGGTTTCCACTTGTTGGCTCAACGATAATGGTGTCTTTACCAATAAGACCTTTATTTTCAGCGTCGGTTATCATATTGAAAGCCGTGCGAGTTTTGATTGAACCACCCACGTTAAGCCCCTCGATTTTAACCAAAATCTCTGCACTATTATCATCTGTCATTTTGTTTAATCTAACCATAGGAGTATGTCCTATAGCATCTAAAATATTTTTATAAATCATAATTCCTCTTCTATTACCATTAAATTATACAATATATTAGCTATAAAAATCAAACGTTTTGCCCACTATTTATTGTATTAATATATGTATATGTAATAATATGCACAATTCCTCATAATCGCTATTTAGTAAAATATGATATCACATAACAAATGTGAAGTCAAACAATCATACACTTTTATATCCTTGACTTTTCGACACCACTTAAATATAATATATTTAACAAAAATCTAAGGTGAATTATGAAAGATTTTCAAAAAATTTTCACTTGCAAATGTGGAAAAGTTCACAATGCTCTTATAGACGAATATATAGTGGAAAAAAACGCTGTTTCTCGCCTTGCAGACTACATAAAGAAGTATAACGGCACGAAAGCGTTCGTTCTTGCAGACAAAAATACTTATATTGTAGGTGGCAAAAAGGCAATATCCGTTTTGGAACAAAACGCTATTTCCTATTCAAAATACGTTTTTGATGAAGATAGACTTGCCCCTAACGAGATTGCTATTGATAAAGCCGTAAACAACTTTGATAAAACTTGCGATATCATTGTTGGCGTTGGGTCTGGGGTTATTAACGATATTGGAAAAATTATTGCAAAAAATAATTCTTTACCTTATATAATCGTTGCAACTGCCCCTTCAATGGACGGATATGCTTCTGCTACTTCATCGATGGATATAAACGGATTAAAAGTTTCACTTCCAACCATAAACGCAAACGTCATTATTGGCGACCTTGATATTTTAAAGACTGCGCCTGACCATATGTTATCTGCTGGACTTGGCGATATGCTTGCAAAATTTGTAAGCATTGCAGAGTGGAAGATTGCAAATATTATAACTGGAGAATATTATTGCGAAACCGTCGCAAATATAGTTATGGCTGCCCTTAATGAATGCGTTAAAAATGCAAAAGGGCTATTAAAAAGAGACGATGAAGCCATTAAAGCCGTATTTACTGGGCTTGTTTTAGGTGGCGTTGCAATGAATTACGCAGGGTTATCTCGCCCAGCCTCTGGTGTTGAACACTATTTTTCGCATGTGTGGGATATGCGTGGATTGGAGTTTAACTTAAAAACCGATTTACACGGAATTCAATGTGCCGTTGGCACTTTATATGCAACTAAAATTTATGAACAAGTAAAAAAAATTGTTCCTAATAAAGAAAAGGCGCTTTCTTTGGTTAAGAAGTTTGATTATAACGCGCATAGCGAATTTTTGAAAGAGTTTTTCGGCAAAGGCGCAGTTTCTATGATAGAGTTAGATAAAAAAGAAAGAAAATACGACTTAGATAAGCACCAAAGAAGATTTGATATAATTACAAAAAATTGGGATAAGATTTTAGATATTATAAATACAATCCCATCTCCTAATGAAATTGAAGACTTGCTTGACACAATCAACGCACCAAAATCTGCAAAGGAAATGGGCATTGATGAAAGCAACCTAAAAAGTGTTTTTAGTGCAACTAAAGATATTCGTGATAAATACGTTCTATCAAAGCTTTGCTGGGATTTAGGAATAATTGATGAAATTAAAATTTAATTGCTTATATTTACATATTAGCATTTAATTCTCTTTTAAATAAATAAGGAGTTGCTTTTTGCAACTCCTTATTTATTTATTATTTATCTTGTAAAAGTTTTCTTATATCTTTTAATAAATCTTCAACGGTAGGATTTTCTAACCTTTCCTTTTGAGCTTTTTCTTCGGCTTCTTTCTTTGCCTTTTCTTCTTCAGCCTTTCTGTTTGCTTCCTTTTCTTCGAGATATTCCTTAACCTTTTCTAAATCACAACGTTTAATTCCACGTTCTTTTAAGACTTTCTTATCTTCTTTTGTGAGTTTGCTCTTCTTGATATCTGCTTGAATTTGTTCGTTTCTTTCTTTTACTCTATTAATCATCTTAACAATAGCGAATAAAACGAAAGCAATTAATAAGAAATTAATAATTGCGTTAATAAGTGAACCCCAATCGATATAGAAAGAGTTTGCAAGGTCAATAATTTGCTTGCCTTCAGCATCAACGGTATAAGCAGGCGCGCCAAGGAAAGTATAAACTTCACTTAAAGTTCCTTTGCCTAAAATGAGTGCTAAAAGAAAGTTAATTAAAGGCTTTAATACAAAATTTGAAAGTCCGTTAACGATAGCTGTGAAAGCACCACCGACGATAACACCGACAGCCATATCTAAGACGTTCCCACGGGTTATAAATTTCTTAAATTCTCCAAAAAATTTCTTCATATTGTTCTTCCTTTTTTTTCTTATATTATAACACCTATTATAAATTATTGTCAATAGTTTTTCATTTGCTATTCACATAAAAACAGCACATTTTTACACATAAATACTATGTCTTTTTACATCTTTTAAGTCGTTAAATTTCAAAGTAATATCTTGACAATCCTCTTAATCTATGTTATCATAATTAATAGATAAAAATTTAGCGAGGTTATTATGAAATTCACGTTCCCAAAAGATTTCTTATTCGGTGCAGCATCATCTGCTGTTCAAATCGAATCAGCACCTTGTGATGACGGCAAGGGCGTTGACGCTTGGCAACATTATTCAAAAGTTTTCCCAGAAAAGTATTTAGATGGCGACCCACAAAACGGCGCTGACTTTTACCATAGATATCCAGAAGATATTAAGCTTATGAAAGAACTTGGTTTAAGGTCTTTTAGATTTTCTATCGCTTGGACAAGAATTTATCCAAACGATCCTGATAACGTTAATCAAGCAGGTATTAATTATTATCACAAGCTATTTGATGAACTTATCAAAAACGATATCGTTCCACTTATCGACCTTTGGCACTGTGACCTTCCTATGTGGGTAATTGACAGAGGTGGTGTTTACAACCCAGAGTTTATCGAATGGTTTGTAAAATACGCAAAAACTTGCTTTACCGAATTTGGTCAAAAAGTTCCATATTGGTCAACGGTTAATGAACCACAGTGTAACGTTATGGCAGGCTATGCTTGGGGCAACAATCCTCCGTTTGAAAAGGATATTAGAAAGTCTCTCCACGCAAGCCACAATATGATTATCGCCCACTTCAAGACAGTTAAACTCTATAGAGAAATGAACCTTCCTGGAAAGATTGGTTTTGTTAACCACTTCCAACTTGCATACGGCGCATCACTTGATGAAAAAGACCAAGCTGCTGCTGAAAGAGATATGTCTTTCTATTCTAATTGGTATTCTGACCCTATCTTTACGGGTAAATATCCTCAAGACGTTTTCGCTTATCCATACATAAAAGATAATATGCCAAAAGATTATCAAAAGGATTTGGACGAAAACTTTATTAAATGCGACTTTATCGGCATCAACTACTATGGTGGTTATACAATTAGATATACAAAAGACGATAAGATGGATTACGAAGTTGCCCCTGTTGGCAATAAGGACGCTTATGGCTTTACAATTTATCCAGCAGGTATTTATGACGTTGTTAAATACGTTAACCAAAAATACCCAGATGCTGAAATTTTCATTTCTGAAAACGGCGTAAGTAGAAGAAGAAGTGGCTATGGTGATCACACTAACAGAGTAATCGATACTTACGAACAAGAATTAGAAGACGATTATCGTGTTGCATACCTACGTGAACACTTACGTGGTCTTTCAAGATTGCTTGGCGAAGGCTATCCTGTAAAAGGTTATTATCACTGGTCTATTATGGATACAACTGAAGGTATGAACGGTGGATATTCACTTTCTTTCGGTCTTATCCAAGTTAGATTTGATAAACCTGAAAAAACACGTACTCCTAAAAAGAGTTATTACTATTATCAAAACGTTATTAAACACAACGCAGTTGACTAATTTTATAAAAGCATAAAAACGGCTGACTTATGTCAGCCGTTTTCTTTATTTGTTTACTTTTAAAAAAATTTTCTATAAAAATTAACAACTTGATAAATTGGAATTTGTTAGTATCTATTACCATAAATTGATTTCGCTTTTTCGGTATATTTCTTTATAAACTCGGCCTTTGCGTTTGTATAAGCATCTCGATTATGTTCGTATTCTTTCCATAACGAAAGCTTTAATTTTTCATATTCTTTTGCAATATCGGGAAACTCGATAAGATAATCTCTAAAATACAATTCATCGTTAT
>JAZUSI010000100.1:0-7680 GCA_045606665.1 Christensenellaceae bacterium | reverse complement strand
GCAGATTGCAAAGCTATATTCGAACTTATGGACGCTGTTGACTCTTATATCCCAGCTCCAGAAAGAGACGAAGCTAAACCTTTCTTACTTCCTGTAGAAGACGTATTCACAATCTCTGGTCGTGGTACAGTTGCTACCGGTAGAGTAGAAAGAGGTGTTGCTCACGTTAACGACCCAGCTGATATCGTAGGTCTTTCTGAAGAATCTAAGCACACAGTTATTACTGGTCTTGAAATGTTCAGAAAGCTTCTTGACGAAGCACAAGCTGGTGACAACGTTGGTGCTCTTCTCCGTGGTATCGACAAGAAAGATATCGAACGTGGTCAAGTTATCGCTAAACCTGGCACAGTTCAACCACACACTGCTTTCGAAGGTCAAGTGTATATCTTAACTAAGGAAGAAGGTGGCCGTCATACTCCATTCTTCAACAACTATCGTCCACAATTCTACTTCAGAACAACAGACGTTACAGGTTCAATCAAATTACCTGAAGGTGTTGAAATGGTTATGCCTGGTGACAACATCAAAATGGACGTTGAACTCATCACCCCAATCGCTATGGAAGAAGGTTTGAGATTCGCTATCCGTGAAGGTGGCAGAACAGTAGGTTCAGGCGTTGTTTCTAAAATCGTTAAATAATTAACCTTTTAGCTTAAAACAAATAAATTAAGGTGCAGATAATTTCTGCACCTTTTTTTAAAAAATAAGCACCTATACAATAGTTTTTATAGGTGTTTTTTTAAGCAAAAAATTCATTTCAATGTTGACATATGGTCATTCATATTATATAATGTATATATAAAGGAAATAGGGAAAAATTGTATGGAAAACTTGATGTTAGAGCCTTTAAAATTTTATGACAATACTGCAAAATCCCTGCATGAAGCTAACGCAAACGAGTATTTTAGTGATTTAGTTAAAAAATCTGGCGTTGATATCGAACAAAACAAAAAAACAGTTGCGAGTTATAAAAAACAACTTAGTGTTGTTGAAGGTCTAAATAAAAAAATTTCAAAATATAAATTTTTAAAAGGATTTTTCATTTTTCTTATTGTTGCAGGCTTTTTAACTGCCTTGATAGGTGGTATTTTAGCATCGGGAGTTGGGCAAATTCTCTGCATAGTTTTAGGGCTTTTAGTGGGGATTTCGCTAATTTTCGTAGTTGCGAAGAAGATAAACAAACTGATAAAGCACTTTGAAGAAGTTTATCAAAAGGAAAAAAAGAAAGCCGATGATTTACTATCTCAAGCGCAAGCTCAAATGGCACCGTTAAATGCGTTATTCACTGAAAAAGACACCTTTAACCTAATAGAAAAGACCATACCTGAAATAAAGTTTAACGATAATTATGATTCAGTTATAGCTTCTGACTTTAAAGAAAATTACGATTTTCTAGAGCAAATTGATGACAATAAGTCGGTAATTGATACTATTTCTGGCAGGCTTTATAAAAATCCATTTATATTTTATAGATATAAAAAACATTATATGGGCACACGTGATTATCATGGTAGTTTGGTAATTCATTGGACAACGATGGAGAGAGATAGTAACGGAAGGCTTAGATCAGTTCATCATACCCAAACCTTACACGCAACCGTGGTTAAGCCTTGTCCTATGTATTGTTATGAAACGGCGTTAAGTTTTGGGCATCAAAGTGCACCAGATCTTAATTTTACACGTGATTACGAACACGTTGAGGACCTTTCGGAAAGGAAGATCGAAAAGAAAATCAAACGTGGCGAAAAGAAATTGCAAGAAAAAGCGCGTGAGTCGCTTAAAAATGGTGGCAATTTTACAGAAATGACCAATTCTGAGTTTGACGTTTTGTTTGATGCCACCGATAGAGATAACGAAGTGCAGTTTAGACTTTTGTTTTCGCCTTTAGCTCAAAACAATATGGTTGACTTGTTGCGTTATGAACAAGGGTATGGCGATGATTTCATTTTTATAAAACGTGGTAAATATAACTACATAAAGAGTGAACACGCACAAAAATGGAATATGGACACACATCCGTCACACTACTTTTCTTACGATTTTGAACAGATAAAAAGTAACTTTATAACTATTAATAACGAATATTTTAAGAATATATATTTTGATTTTGCACCACTTTTAGCAATTCCTTCATATCAAGCTGAACCAAGTTTAATATTTGAACCACTGCAAAATGACGGCAGTAACTATTCAGCTTATGAACACGAGGCATTGGCAAACGTTATAGGTAGTGATAAATTTAAGCCAAAGGGCAGTGCAACAGACGTGATTTTGAAAGCAAGGTATATGTGTTCATATAATGACACTGATTGCGTTATGATAAATGCAAAATCTTATTCAGGGCAAAATAGAGTTGATATTGTACCTGTTTTAGGTAGAGATGGCAGAGTACATGGTGTGCCTGTTAATTGGGTGGAATATTTCCCAATAGAAAACAACACCAAGATTGCAGTTAAGTCGCTCGGGCTTAATAGAAAAGAATTTGTAAAAGAAGCGAAAGAAAAGGGCATAGAGAATAGTCTTTATGACACACCGTCAGCATATTTCCACGGACTTTTTGCAAAGATTGTTAATACTACTGAAGTTCAAGGAATTAACGATATACTGAATAAATTAAAAAAACAAAAGTAAAAAGGAGAAACTATTATGGCAATTCAATTAGATGAAAACAACGTAAATCCTCAAGGTCAAGACGTTAACGTTATCAACCAAAAAATCCCAGCTAAAGTTGGCGTAGGTTCAACAATTTTCCAAATTATACTTTGGGTATTATTGATTATACCTGGGGTTGTGTTCTTGTTTAAGAAGATTAAGGCAGAAAACTATTTTCAACAACTTCAACAAAAAATTCAAAAGAACGCATCTCAAATTGACAACTATATGGAACAAAGGGTAGTAGTATTAAAGAACTGCGCGCAAATTCTTGACAAGCAAGCAGACTTTGAAAAGGGTGTTTTTGAAAACATTGCAAAATATCGTAGTGGCAACGCTGACCAAAAAGAACTTGAAAGAAACGAAATTGCAAGTCAAATTGAAGACCTTTCAAAGAATATCAACATAGCCTTTGAAAATTATCCGGACTTAAAAGCACACGAAGCATTTAAGGATGCAATGAGACAAAATTATCAACTTCAACTTGAAATTACTGCTGCAAGAGAGCTTTATAACGATAGCGTTTACGCTTGGAATAGAGATATCTTTGCTTGGCCAACCAAGATGATCGTTGCATCAAAGAATGGTTACACAACTAGAATACCTTTCTCAATCTCTTCATCAGTAAAAGAAGAAGCTAGGGGAACGTTTTTTAATTAAGTTATTTCATTAAAAGTAAAGGATAGCGAAAGATTTCGCTATCCTTATTTTGTTTATAATAATTAAATATGTGCATATATTTTAAAACAAGAAAAGCCTGATAAACAGGCTTTTTGGAATTGTTATTAGTTGAAAGAATCTTTGTAAGCTTTTCCGAATTTAAATGCTGGCAATTTTGTTGCTGCGATTTGAATTTTTTCTTGTGTTTTTGGATTAATTCCTTCTCTTGCTGGTTTAACTTTTAGTTCAAAAGTGCCGAAGCCTGAAATTTGAACTTTTTCCCCCTCGTTAAGACCATCTGTGATAGCACCGATAACAGCATCAAGTGCTATATTTGCATCTTTAATGGTGATGCCTGCTTTGTTTGCGATAGCTCTTACTAATTCGTTCTTATTCATAACAATAAGTCCTCCATATATTAATATAATTATTATACCATATATAAAAATTTTTTCAATAGTTTTTTTAAAAAAAATGTCATTTTAGGCTAAAAAAAAGCTATTTTTGCCACTTTTTATGCAAAACTACAATTTGCTTGACAAAATTTATTAAGACTAATATGATTATGTCTAGTTTTGGAGCGCATTTATAGTGGAAGATAATACGTTTTGTAATTTATACCAAAGTAAAAATGTTATATTTGTTGAAAATATAGAGCAAACTGTGCAGTTTATTGGCAAAACTTTACCATTTTCAAAAGTAGCCCTTCTTTCTTTTAAAGACGAGTATTTTGATTTTGGGATAAAACTTAAAAACGCTCTTATGAGAAATGGGCTTAAAGTAATAGACTTTGTTATAAGCAAAAATTTTACTATTGAAAAAGAAAACTTTAATGACTTTTTATCTTTACCTGAAGACGTGAGGGGGATTATCGCTTTTAATAAAAAATTAATTCCATTAGTGTGTTCAATTCACTTAAAAGATAAGCTTGCTTTTTTTATTGAACAAGGAATAAGTGTTTTAGGCGTTAGACAAAATCGTTTTTTCTTTAGGGAGCGTGACTTGTTAAAGGAAGTTTCAAAAAATAAACAATTATACATAATGTTAGACTTAGAGAAAATCAACTTGGAAAGTTATATTAAAAGCGCTTGCATTTGTGTAAATATTTTAATTGACTACATATTTACAAAGAAATTATTAAGAGAATATATCGACATGCATTTTGTTAACAGGGTGAAGTCACAGCTTATTGATATCCTTTTTCTTTTAAAAGATGGTCAATGCAAATCGGTAAGAAAACTAAAAGAAAAATTGTTTTACGTAGAAGAATTATTTGCAGAGAAAAATTGTTATTATTCTTGTTCGGCAATAGTATCTTCGTTTTTGGATATTGATGATTTTTTCAATATAGATTTTTCTTATAGTGCATCAAAAATAATAATAGAAAAATATACTGATATGCTTAGCCATCGTTTAAAATTGGAGGTTATAGACTATAATGAAGTGGCAAAAACACTTTCCTTTGTGTCAAGGTTAAACCAAAGGCAAGTGTTAGCTTGTTTAGATAGTCAAGTAAAATGCATAAATACAAAAGGGCTTTTAGCTGTGCGAAGTGAAATAAAAAAACTAATAATGTTATATCAAGACCTTGCAAAAAATGTACAAGAAAAGTCTTTTGGTAAAGCTTATGAACAAAAGTTGCGTTTAAGTGTAAGTTTAAGTGGGTTTACTTTTTTGGGTGTCAACGGTATGAGCATTTTACAATAAGAAGTTGGTATAAATAGTTTTATTTTTGGCAATACTCTTCCTAAAAATCGGGAGAGTATTTTTATGTTAAAAAAAGTTTTTGTTTTTTTATCGGCAATAGTAATTGTTGTCTCGTTTTTTTTAGTAGGTAACTTGCCAATATTTAAAGATTACTCAAATAGTCATGAAATATACTTAAGTTCATCTTCGAATTCCAAAAACATTGTGACTAAGATAGGTCATTCTCCGTTTATATTTGCTAAAAAAGGAGAAAGCGTTTGCATTGAAAAGCAAACATTTGATTTACATAGTTTTTTGTTGCAAATGAAGGCAAAGGTTGTCTTTAGTGAAGAAATTAATGGAAAAACAAGTTACTATGCATATTCACCAAGCTTAAAATATATTCAACAAATTAAAAATCGTAACGTTAACTTGCATATCGTCATAGGTGAAGAATCTGTTAAAGTTGGAAGTCCAATTATATACGGAAGTTTTTAATTATGCGTATAAAAAATTATTTTTTGGGTATAAACAAGTTGTCATATAAAAAGGAGATTATTAAAATGAAAAATTCAAAATCAAACAGTGTATTACGTTTTTTTAAGGCAAATGCAGTTTATTTTGTACTTGGACTATGCATATTGGCAGTGGGACTATCTATAACTTTTATGCTTTTGCAAAAAGAAAACGACTTAACGCTAAACAATGAACAAAAGCCATCTATTGATCAGCCATCTGATTCGGTTATCACACCACCTAGCGAAGAAGATTTAACTCCAGTGCAAAAACCTGTCGTGTTTGGTCTTCCAGTTAACAACCCAACTTCAATAGGAGAATATGGCGAAACAATGGTGTATAACAGTACTTTGGGTAGATATACGGCACACCTTGCAATCGACTTTTTTGCACCTGAAGGAAGTGACGTGTACGCAGTTTATGACGGAACAATATTAAGTGTGGAAACAACGTTTTTGCAAGGTACAACCATAACTATTGAACATGGCAATGGGTTATATTCAATATATAATTCTCTTGCTGATGGAGATAGTGTTAGCGTAGGGCAAATTGTAAAGCAAGGTGACGTTATAGGTCAAGTCTCAACAACTAACAGACAAGAATACAAAGATGGTGCACACGTTCATTTTTCTGTTAAGGAAGACGGTCAATTTATCAATCCAGAAAAGTATCTTGCCTTTGAAGAAAAATAATTATAAGGTTATAATTGTTTTTAACCCCGAATAAGATTATTTGTAAATATCTTATTTGGGGTTTTTTATGAAAAAATTTACAGTCCTAATATGTACGTTAGTTTTGTTGTTTTCAACCTTTATTTGTGGTTGCAACCATATTGATGACGGGAAAACAACTTCCTATGATATTAATTGTGAACTTGATGGATATACCTTAAAAGGCTATGAAACTGTTAATTTTACCAACACGTCCGATAACGTTATAAGTGAGTTAAAGTTTAATCTTTTTGCAAATGCATTTAGGAAAGACGCACTTTATTCACCAATTTCAAGTCAATACTTGGATAAAGCTTATCCAAATGGTATAAGTTATGGAAATATGTCTATTAATCAAACGTTTATTGGTGACAGAACTACAGATTTTAGCATCGGTGGAATTGATGAGAATATACTTATTATAGACTTAAAAAAGCAACTTTTCCCAGACGAAAAGGTGAGTGTTAAAATTGACTTCACCGTTAATCTAGCAAACGTTATAGCAAGGACGGGATATAATGAAAAGACTATAAATCTTGCTAATTTTTATCCAGTTCTTTGTGCTTTTTCAGACGGCAGTTTTTACGAGTGTGTATATTATTCATTTGGGGACCCATTTTACAGCGATTGTGCAAACTACAAGGTAAAATTAACATATGATAAAAAGTATATAGTGGCATCTAGTGGCATTGAAGTGGATAAAAAAGAGGGAGAAAGTAAAACAACGTCTACTTATAAAATAAATAATGCGCGTTCGTTTACCTTTGTCCTAAGCGAACATTTTAACTGTCAAGTTGATGAAAGTACTGGTGTTAAAATAAATTATTATTACTATGATGACCAAAATCCAACAGCGTCAATTGAATATGCAACTAAAGCGATAAAGCTCTTTACAAGCAAGTTTGGGGCATATCCATATAAAACTTTTTCGGTTGTGCAAACCGAATTTATTCAGGGTGGCATGGAGTTTCCAGCATTAGTTATGATTAGTGATGAGTTAGATGGGCTACCTTACGGTGAAGTTATCGTGCACGAAACAGCGCATCAATGGTGGCAAACAGCCGTTGGAAATAACGAAGTTGAGTATGGGTTCTTAGATGAAGGGCTTGCAGAGTATTCTGTTATTTTGTTCTATGAAAATTATCCTGAATATGGTTATACAAGACAGGGGTTAATAAAAGCAAGTGAAGAGACTTATAAAGTTTTTTGTTCTGTTTACGACAAATTACATAAAAAGGTTAACACTACTATGATTCGCAGTTTAAAAGATTTTTCTAGCGAATATGAATACGTTAACGTAGCATACATAAAACCTTGTATAATGTACGATTCAATTAGAAAAACAATAGGTGAAAATAGATTTTTCAATTCGCTTAAAAGGTATTATGATAACTATAAATTCAAAAATGCTATCCCGGATGATTTAGTGGGTGCGTTTGAAAAGGTGGGGGCTGAT
>JAZUSI010000099.1:0-5590 GCA_045606665.1 Christensenellaceae bacterium | reverse complement strand
GGTCAAGGCTCGCTATGTGTCGCGACGGGGCGCGTACGCCTGTACGTCACCCAAGTGGCATATAGCGAAACGATGAGATGTGACGCATATACGCTCTTAAAGTTTGTTTATGTAAGAAACGAGTTAGAAACGAGCAAGAGAAGGCTCGCGAAGTGTTTTGGATATGATTAACCTTTTTGGGTTATCATAGTCAAAACACAAAGCAGAAACGAACTATTGCGATGTTTATAATTTGTTTCTTTGGATTTTACCACTTACAGTCTTTGGCAACTCATCTCTAAATACTACTATTCTTGGATATTTATATGGAGCAGTCTTGCTCTTAACGTAGTTTTGAATATCCTTCTTTAATTGTTCGGTTGGTTCGGTACCTTTAACAAGAACAATGCTTGCCTTAACTATTTGACCACGAACTTCATCAGGAACGGCTGAAACACCACATTCTAATACATATGGAAGTTCCATAATAACGCTTTCGATTTCAAATGGCCCAATACGATAGCCAGATGACTTAATAACGTCGTCAACTCTACCAACGTACCAGAAGAATCCGTCTTCATCGCGCCAAGCAGTATCACCCGTGTGATAAAAGCCATCGTGCCATACTTCTTCGGTTTTTTCTTTGTCTTGATAGTAGCCACAGAATAAACCACAAGGTGCGCCGTCCTTAACGTTAACTACAATTTCACCCGTTTCACCATCAGCAACTGATTTACCATTTTCATCAACCAAGTCGATGTCATAAATGGGCGCAGGTTTACCCATAGAACCGATTTTGTGTGGTTTTCCAACAAGGTTACCGATAAGCATAGTACTTTCGGTTTGACCAAAACCTTCTTTAATTTGAAGACCAGTGAGTTTTTCGAATTGGTAATATACTTCTGGGTTTAAGGCTTCGCCAGCAGTAGTCATATGCTTAACCGAAGACAAATCGTACTTAGAAATATCTTCCTTAATTAACATACGGAGCATTGTTGGTGGTGCACAGAAAGTGGTTATTTGATATTTTGCAAACATTGGTAAAATATCGCTTGCATCAAATCTATCAAAATCGTAAACGAAAATTGCACCTTCAGAAAGCCATTGACCATAAAGTTTACCCCACATAGACTTTGCCCAACCGGTATCTGAAATTGTAAAGTGCAATCCTTCGGTATCAACCGTGTGCCAATATTTAGCAGTATGGAAATGCCCCAATGGGTATTTATGGTTGTGCGTTGCTAGTTTTGGATAGCCACTCGTTCCCGAAGTAAAGAACATAAGCAACATATCGTCCCCACAAGGAGAATCTGCAGTTCTCTTAAAGTGAGTGCTAAAGAGTGAGTATTCTTCATCAAAGTCTCTCCAGCCCTCTCGTTTGCCGTTAACCATAATTTTGTGGATAAGGCTTGGGCATTTTTCACTTGCGATATCAACTTGATGCGCAGTGTCGCCATCACCCGTACAGATGATTGCTGAAACACCTGCTAAGTTAAATCTATATTCAAAATCATGTTCTTGAAGTTGGTTTGTTGCTGGGATTGCAATTGCGCCGAGCTTATTTAAGCCTATCATTGCAAACCAGAATTGATAGTGACGCTTTAAAACGAGCATAACTCTATCGCCTTTCTTTATTCCCAAAGACTTAAAGTAGTTTGCACATCTATTAGACTCTTTCTTAATATCCTTAAAGGTAAATCTACGCTCGGTTTTGTCCCTTGAAATGTGCAACATTGCAAGTTTTTCAGGCTCTCTTTCAGCAAGCGCGTCAACAAGGTCAAATGCAAAGTTAAATTTATCAGTATTCTTAAACTTAATTGAAGTTGGAGTTCCGTCTTCATCTTCCACGATATCGATAAATTTATGATATTCTCTTTGTTTGGTGTCCTTTTTAGTTTCTTCTTTCTTATAATCAACCAACTTTTTGGTGTTAGAAAGTTCTGGAATTGGCTCGCCCGTTGGGTTCAATACTATTGCGTAGAAAATACAGTCCTTTCCGTTTACAGCAACCATGCCGTGTGGCGTGTCACTATCGTAATAAATGCTATCGCCCGGACCTAAAATTTCCTTGTGTTTTCCAATTTGAACCATTAAATGTCCGTCAACAACGATATCGCATTCTTGACCGGCGTGGGTTGTGAGTTCAATATCTTTATTTGCGTTTTCTTCGCTATATACACTCTTGACGTAAAGTGGTTCTGCAATTCTGTTTTGGAAAGCGTATGCCAAGTTATAATAGGTCATGCCGTGTGCTTGAGAAATTTTTTGACCATTTTCCCTTCTTGTCACAGTATAACCTTTAAGTTTTGGGCTATAACCTTCTATAATTTCGGTAACGTTGACGTTCAATGCGTTTGCACAACGATAAATAAATGTAAAGTTAAGGTCTTTTTCCCCATTTTCACAAGAAATATATTCACTTTCAGAAACACCCGTTTTTACAGCCATTTCTTGAGTTGAAAGACCCACGATATCACGTAGTTCCCTAATTCTACCAGCCATTTCTTGAATTTTTTGGTTTAACTCTTTCATTTGTTCCATATTCTTCTCCTTTTGGCAAAAAAAATCGCCCCAAAGTATTACTTTGAGACGAGTTATCTACCCGCGGTACCACTCAAATTGCGAAATTATTCGCCACTCTTGGAATCCATCAATTCCTATGACATTAACGCAGCAATCACGGAGAAGTTCTACTCTTGCTGTGCAGCAATTTCTTCCTCTCAGCTCGGAAACTACAAACGTTTTAACCACCCTTATTGACTTTCACCTTCCGTCATTTCTCTAAGCGGGTAAATACAAACGCCCTTTTCGTCAAAGCCTTTATTTTTTACAATTTTAACATAATACCAAATCTTTGTCAACTTTTTTTAGCAGTAAATAAAAAAAACACCCAACGCAATAGCGTTGGGAAATTTTTATAAAACTTTTGACAAAAACTCTTTAAGCCTTTCATCTTTAGGATTAGCAAAAAATTGTTTAGGATTATTTTCTTCTTTAATAACGCCGTCATCAATAAAAATAATTCTGTTTGCTACTTCCCTTGCAAAACCCATTTCGTGAGTTACTACAACCATGGTCATACCTTCGTTTGCAAGCTCGCGCATAAGGTCTAAAACTTCGCCAACCATTTCTGGATCAAGCGCACTCGTAGGCTCATCAAATAGAATTACTTTTGGATTCATTGCAAGAGCTCTTACAATTGCAATTCTTTGTTTTTGCCCACCAGAAAGTGTTGATGGATAAGCATCGGCTTTATCGTCAAGACCTATTCTCCTTAACAATTCGTGCGCTTTTTCTTTGTTTTGTTCTTTTATTTTAGCCGACGTAGTATTTATTTCAATTAATTCCTTTTTATTTGCCTTACTTCTAAAAAGATTTGCAAACTTTATAAAAAAGTTCTTCCTCTTCTTCTTTTTCAAATCTTTCTTTTGTATTAGATTTGGAGCAAGCATTATGTTCTGTATAACAGTTTTGTTATTAAAAAGGTTAAATTGTTGAAAAACCATGCCAATATGTTGACGATGAAGGTTTATATTTACTTTGAAATCTGCAAGATCAACACCCTCAAACAAAATTGAACCACCCGTTGGGTCTTCTAGACAATTTAAGCACCTTAAAAAAGTTGACTTACCACAGCCCGATGGACCGATAACAACAACGACGTCACCCTTATAAATTTTAGTAGTTATTCCTTTTAAGACTTCTGTTTTGCCAAATTTCTTTTCAAGGTCTTTAATATCCAATATTACTTCTCTATCTTGATAATTGTTAGTTATTGTTTGCATATATTAACCTCTTTGCTTGTTAACAGAGTCTTTCTTAACCCTATTATCTGTTCTTCTATCGCTTTTAGAAAGTAATTTTTCTAGTAATCTTACCAATAACGTAATAAACAACACCAGAACTATATACATAACACCTAGCAATAGATATGGAATAACGACTTCATATTGTTGGTTTGCCATTGCGATATCTTTAAGGGCTTTATAAAGGTCAGTAATGGTTATAAAGCTTAATACCGACGTTTCTTTAATTAGTTGAATAAATTCATTGCCGAGTGTTGGCAAAATGTTTTTAACTGCTTGTGGAATAACTATTCTAAACATTGCCTGTATATAGCTTAAACCCAAAGCTCTGCCAGCTTCCATTTGTCCTCTATCGACAGAATTTAAGCCACTTCTCATTATTTCAGAAACATATGCGCCAGAGTTAAATCCAAAAACTAAAATACCAACCAAATTTTTCTCTAATTGAATACCTAGCATAGGTAAAAGTATATACCAAGCTAAAAGTAATTGAACCATAATCGGCGTGCCACGGAAAAACGCAGTGTATATATCGCAAATTTTTTCCAAAAATCGAAGTATAAACTTATATTTTGGAGCAACTTTGATTGCAGCAATTATTGTACCAATTAAAATACCTATTAACAAGCCTAGTACAGCAATTTTTACAGTAGTATAAAGCCCTTCAAAAATCAAATCTCTATACTTTTCAACTTGCATTTTTTGGACAAATATTGCCCACTTGTTTGACCAATCCATAATATTCCCTTTTATCAAAAATTTCCCGTAGTTTTCTACGGGATAATTTTTGAGTTGTATTTATCAAATTTTGTTAATTAGTTATTGTATGATTTAACGATTGCACTTGCTGGTGCATTGTCGCAAATAACTGCGTAAATGTTACCATTAACAACGTCTAAAGTTGCCAAAGATGCAGTTTCATAACCAACACCATTAAGATTGTTATATTCTGCAATATAATCACCAGATGTTGTACCATTTTGGAAACCTAAATCTTTATCTTTTAATCCATTTAATACAGCTTCAACGTCTTCCCTTGTCTTACAATTATCAAAGTCTGTATTGTCTGCTTTTACGATAATTTGTAATGATGCGTTGTAATATGTTTGCGTAAATTTATAAGCCGCTCTGTCTTCACTGACAGTGATACCAGCCATACCGATATCAACGTATCCAGCATCTAAAGAGGTGAAAATTGCATCAAAATCAATGTTTGCAATTACAAGTTCTAAACCATGTTTTTGTGCATAGCCGGCAGCTATTTCCATATCTACGCCATATACTTTACCGTTGTCAATGTATTCAAATGGCGACCATGGACAGTTTGTTCCAACCACAAGCTTTTCTGCTGTATTTATAAGTGTAGAACCATCTCCACTTCCGTCACCTTCGTATTCATAGCCAACTTTTTCGCCTTTATTTTCGAAATACTTTGCCATAATTTCATCGAAAGTACCATTTTGCTTAATTTCATCTAAATAAGCATTGAAACTTGCTTGAAGTTCTGAATTTGAACCATTCATTGCAAAAGCATATTGTTCTTCTGTTAGGCTAATTTCAATCAATTTAACTTTGCTTTGTTCTTTCTTACAAGCAGTGAATGATAAACATGCAAAGCACATTGCAACTGCCAATAAAAGTGTTATAATCTTTTTCATTTTACTTTTCTCCTTTATTTTTGTGACTTTATTATATTGCTTTAACAAATTAAAGTCAACTGTTTAACCTTAAAATTATGCATAAAACCTAAATTATTAACCAAATTAGCTAAAATTTGAATAATTTTTAGCATATTTTCTTTTTTA
>JAZUSI010000098.1:0-14488 GCA_045606665.1 Christensenellaceae bacterium | reverse complement strand
AAGAAAAGATAAATAATAAGATTGTAGAATTAAAACCTATTAGAGAAAAAATAATATCAGTAATTTCTAGTGAAATAGATGGTGTTCGTTATGGTAGTAAATTTTTTAGCTTTCGCGCTAAAAAAGATTATTTATCGCTTGAATGCGTAGAGTTTCATAGCAAATATTACACATTTCATTTTTCTGATTATAATTTGCCTGATTTTGAGAATGAAAAAGATGCAAGCAGTTTTGCGTTGGTTTTTGCTTTAATTATTAAAGAGTATTTTGAAAAATTAAATTTTAACTTCAATTTACCCGACTACTATTTTGATGGTTTAGATTATCCTAATTGGGGTATGTATGGGCTTGGTAACTATATTTTAGAATTTAAGCCAAATAGCAAAAAAGTTGAAGGTAATTGGTAAGTCTTTGACAGATTATAATAATAAAGCACCCGATTGGGTGCTATTTTTATTTTGGCAGAGAGGAGAGGGGATTCCCCTGTTAGGGGAAATGTCGCATAGCGACAAAATGGTTGCCGTCCCACGCTAGTGGAGCGAACCGTAGGTGAGAAGACTCTCTCGACGACACACGTAAAAACGCACCGACGTTTAGTCGATGCGTTAGTGTGGCGGGCAAGTGGTGATTGCATTCTAACAGAAACCTTGTCTTTAATAACGATATTTATATCGTTATTGTCTAGTAAATCAATGGTTTTACCACCTTTAATATTCAGTGTTACAAGCGTATAATCATCTCTTACAAACACTTGAACAACTAAGTTGTCTATAATCTTTTCCTGATAATTTTTGTCATTTCTATCGCCTTTTAAGAGTTCAGCAACAAAGTCAAGTATATAATTTTTGGTTATTTTGTAGCCACGCTCTAACTCTAATAAAGCCTCTTGGTATTTTAGGTCATTAAGTAAAATTTCGTATTCACTCATCTTCTTTTCAATCGTATCTTGTAGCAATTTGCTTTTCGCTTTTACGAAAGAATCGGCAAGTTCTTCAACTTCTTTTTCAACGTTGAAAATCTTAGTTTGAATTGATTTTAGATTGCTAATATCAGTTCTTTTCTCATAATAGTTTAAGACGTCATTTGCAGCAACTTCAACATTGTTTGGGTCGCTAAGAAAATTACGAACACTATCAACAACATATAATTCCAAAGCATCTTTATGTTCTCTACGCTTTTCGCATAGGGATTTTTTCTTTTTCTTGCAAGTGTAGTAATGGTGTGCAATGCCTTGTTTGCTTACGCCACCATCTGAAACCATTTCAGTTCCACAATGCCCACAAAAGACTTTGCCTGAAAGTAGATAAGTAAGTTTTGCTTTATTTTGCCCACCTAAAAAATACTTGTTTTTATTAAGTCTTTCTTGCACTCTTTCAAATAGGGCTTTATCAATTATAGGTGGATACATATTATCGCATTTTCTTCCACCGAACTCAAATTCGCCCGTGTATTTTCTACTTGTTAGCCATTTGTCAAAAGTCCTACCTTTGAAGGGCTTTTCTTTATATCTATAACCCTTACTATTAAGGACTTGTGCTATTTCCATCTTAGATACACCCAAATCGTATTGTTCAAAGATAAATCTAATAACTTCAGCCTCTTCTTCCTTTATAGAAACACGCTTAATAAATTTGCCTGACTTACCAGATATAGGTTCAAGGTCAATTTTATAACCATATATTAAATAGCCACCACAATACGTTCCATTTGCAACACTTGTGTCAAGACCATCTTTAACACGTTTAGAAAGACGCTTACTATATTTTTCAGCGTTCCACTCTAAAAACATTTCATAAAATTCGCCACCTTCATCTTCGGCAATAGGCTCTAATGCAGATAATACTCTGATACCGTTTTTTTCTTTAAGCATTTCTTTATACATAATACTATCTCTACGATTACGAGCAAATCTATCAAACATATATACTATAATATATTGAAAAGCCCCACTTTGAGCATCTGCAATCATACGTTGAAAACCGGGGCGAGCGTCATTCGTTCCCGTTTTTGCTTTATCAGTATATACGTTAATGCACTTCAAACCTTTATTCTCTGCAAATTCTTTACAAATACGGACTTGAGCCTCAATACTTTGTTCATTTTGACCGTGAGAACTAAACCTAGCGTAAATTACACAACTATTCATAATTTTTGCTCCTTATTATTTTGTTAAATTGTCTTTGCAACCCTTTCTTCTCACCATTAGAACACATTGTCAAGGAAAAAGACAAGGGCTTATGCTTAACGAGGGATAACCCTTGTCCCTTTACAATGGGGGCTAATGGTGATACCCACATAAGCAAAGACAATTGACTAAATGATATTTTTTTAATAAATTTCCATTTAATACCAAAAATCACTTGACTTCTGTATCTATTATAACTAAAATATAATTATAACGCAACAAAAATTGCGTAATAAATTACAAATAGGAAAAAATTTTTTATGAAAGTAATGAACGAAGATAATTTTAGTGCAATAATCGCCTTTATAGACGAATATTACAACACTAATGGCAAAGTTCCTACTCAACAAGAAATTGCTGACGCTGTTGGCTTAAACAAAAGTAACGTTAGCAGAAACTTAAAAGTAATGAAAGAACGTGGCTTAATTGATTTAGACGGTGGCTGGGGTGGAATAAAAACATCCAAGATTCAAAAGCGTAATATTGAATTAAATTACGTGCCTGTTGTCGGAACTATTGCTTGTGGAACGCCTATGCTGGCAGAACAAAACATTGAAAGGTATATACCTATATCTAAAGAACTGATAGGTAACGGAAATTTCTTTGCCCTACACGCAAGTGGTAACAGTATGATTAAGGCTAATATAGAAGATGGCGACTTTGTTATTGTAAGACAACAAAACCACGCTAATGAAGGCGAAATAATCGTTGCTCTCATTGATGACGAAACTACTCTCAAACGATATTACCTAGATAGAAAAAAACATAAAGTTAGATTGCACCCTGAAAACGATGATATGGAAGATATGTATTTTGATAGTATCAATATTCAAGGCGTTGCAGTTAAGGTTCTTAAGGACTTAATATAATAATGTTTATATATAAGGGTCAATATCGTGGCTGACTATGTAGGTGGAGTCCCTAACCCCTACAATATAGTTTGTCAAATCCAACCGAGAAGTGACTAAAGGGAAAGGAGGATAAAAAATGTATAAATACATCACTTGTCCTCAATGTGGGAAACGCTTATGCAGAGCCGAACTTGGTAGTAAGGTAGAAATTGCCTGCTCCAACTGCAAACAAGGATATGTTTCTACCGTTGACGAAAACGGTGGCGTTCACACATTGCCGCTTGATGAAAAAGTTATACCTAAAACTAAAAAGGTATAGTCAAGCGTAAAATATAGGAAAAAATTTACAACTTAATATTATTGAGAATATCAAAGAACTAAATCTGACGTATGCGCAGAGATTACACTTTGTTTTTCAAAAATTGTTGTCGTCTATCTATATATAATGGTAGATATAAGAGCGTCCATATTTGGCTAGTCAATTAAGACTTCAAAAGCGACCATCAGAGGGCCTAACAATGGTTAAATCACTTTTAGAAAAGTGGTTTTCTATTGTTGGGTCTTTTTTTATGCCCAAAATTAAATAGTAAGCCCCGATAAACGTGATTTAGCCCACGATTGTCGGGCTTTTTTCATATCTGCCTTCGGCAATCGTTCCAAAAACGAAAATCAAAAACCGGAGGTTTATTATGAAAAATTTTACAACAAAAACGACAAAAAACGACAAAGTTATAACCATTTCAATAATGGTTGATAACGAAACAGCCAAAATGCTTGAACAACTTGATGAGCAAACACGCCACGAATATATTTTGGCAGAACACGAACTTGATTTGAAAGAACGTAGAGAAACAAGACGCCATCAGTCTTTAGACCTTTCGCTAGAGAACGGGCATGAGTTTGTAAGTGAAGACCCTACACCAGATGAAAAGTGTATTGAAGAAGAAACTTATAAAGCGTTACATAAGGCAATCTCTGCTCTTTCCGAAGACCAACAGTGGCTTATTAAAGAGGTTTACTTCAAAGGTCGCCCACAAGTTGAAATTGCAAAAGAATTAGGCATCTTAAAAACGTCATTAAACGACAGATTAACTCGTGCTTTGAAAAAATTAAAAAAATTTTTGAATTAGACCACGAACTTTTGCTTTTTTCGTGGCTATTAGGTGAAGGGGTTAAAACTTCTTCAAAAAAAATAAGGAGAAAATGCCCGTGAGTGAAATGTATCAGAAAGTTGCATATATAGGACTTCGCAATCCAGACGGTTCTTACCTAATAAATGTTCCTTTATATGTAAAGGTAAGTGAACTAAATCAAAATGGTCTAACAGATATGCAAGAAGAACTTATACACAAAATATCGGGCATTATGCTCCAACACTATCAGCAACAGTTTGGTGAATTTATAGATAACAAGAGAAAAGAAAAAGCCAAAGAGTTGAGAGAAAAATCTAAAACCAAAAAAGGAGGCAAAAACAATGACGACTGTTGATTACATGATGGAGGCTGACAATGTTTATCGCACCAAAAATTACATTGTATGTCAAAAAGTTTCTCTTTGTAGAAGTGGCGAAGGTAACACCTTGATTTTAAGTCAAGATACATATCTTCTTCGCACCTATAAAAGAGATGCTGAATACGAACTTGTTTATAAAGTTCGTGGCAAGAAAATCAACGGAAAGCGTATGCGTTCAGGCACTTATACACGCAAATACGTTGAGTAATTAAATAATAGTTGTGCCGGCGACAGAGAATTATCGGTTGACTGTGGTTTACGTAAGTAAAGATGGCCATCTACCACTACATATCGCAGGAAACGGGTTGTTTCAGTAAAAGCCAACACATTTATTATAAATCACAACTTAATAGCCCAAAAGTAAAGGCTTAAACCCTTGAAAAAGTAAGCAAAATGCTGTGCTATCGGCATATCGGGCAAATATCAACATAAGGAGAACATTCTATGGCAAAAAAAGAAAGACGTTGGCTTAGTCCTAACACCAGAGCCAAACGTTATTCAGAAGAACTTAAAAATAAAGTTCACATGTATGGCCCAAAAGAAGGGCAGCCTTTAACCGACAAAGAGGCTTGTGTAAGAATTGGTGCTTTACAAATGAAAAATGACCACATTGGCATTTACAAGTACAAGAAGGCTTTGGACGAAGGTAAAACTAAGGCTGAAGCAAAGAAAATTTCCAAAACCATTGGCAAAAAGTAAAAATTAACATTTTCGGAGGAATTAAAAATTATGGCAAAAGAACAAAAATTCAATATTAAGGTAGAACGTGAACTATACACTTCTAAGAAAACCGGCAAGAGCAACTACACCTATTTTATCAAGGGTATTATTCGTGGTAAAGACGTAAAAATCGCCGTTACGCCCCCTGATTTCGGTGGTTATACCGTTCTTGACATTGTGTTTAACGATGCAATGCAAGCAGATTTGGTTGTAAAGCCTTTTGAAATGAAAGACGATGCTGGTAACGTTATCGCAGGCAACACTTATTCAGTAATTTCCATTGATGCTGATGGTAAAGTTTACGAGTGTAAAATTAAGCCTTTCCGTTCTTCTGACAAGCAACTTTTGACTATGCTACTTGGCTAATAGTCTGTAAAAAACACGGTTTTCTACGGCTTGCGACAATAGTCGTAAGTCGTAGTTTTCTAATTTAAGGAGGTATTTTATGGCAACTGCAACTGCTAAAAAAACGGGTTTTAAGGAATCCGTTAAAAACACAGGAACTAAGGTCAAGAACTATGCAAATAACAAATATCAGTCTGCTAAAAATAGTGTAAATCGCTACAAGACTGATATTAGAACTGCATACGATATTGGCTATTCCAGAGGCTGGGATGATGCTTACGACATCCCTAAACGTTTTGGTGCTAAAACGGCTGCTGCATACGGCTACAAAAAAGGCATAAAGCAACGCTATAAGACGGATAAGTACACAAAACAGTATCAAAGAAAAGGTAAGCAAAACAAAATTTAGGAGGTTTTAATTAAATGAAAAAAAGAATTTCAATATTGGTAGTATCAATGTTGACGCTTGTAGCCCTCTGTTTTACTTTGGTTGCGTGTTCAACACCTACTAATGAAAAACAAACTGAGGCTAATAACCCCCAAGAAACAATACTTGCTGGTGGTATGCAAGTAGGCGAAATGCAAAGTTCAGGCATTAAGTTAATGAGTGCAAATATTAAAAGCACTTCTTTTGCAGATTATGGTATTTCACCTACGGCTGAAACGGGTTTTAACCTTACTGCAACAGTATCACCAGAAGATGCAGCAAATCACGGTATTGATTGGGAATTATCTTTTGATAATCCTAATAGCACGTGGGCATCTGGCAAAACACCTAGTGATTACGTAACGATGTCGCCATCTGATGATACCAAAACTAATACTATTTCTTGTTTACAACCATTTGGTACTGCAATTATCGTAACTGCAAAATCTCAAGACAACCCTGATATTTCTGCAACTTGTCGTCTTGAATATTCCCAAAAGGTAACTGCTGCGACGCTTAATATCGGCAATATCAACGTAAATCTTGGTGGTAATACTGAAGTTAAGTATGAAGTAAGTTCTGCCGTTAATGGTCCTGGCGGGATGATTGAAGCAAATATTACGACTAATGACGTATATACCATTGCTGAAAATTACACTAAATCTGTTACTTTTACCATTCCTACTGATACGGAACAATGGTTTAACGTAAAAGATTTGTATCCTTCATATATGGAATTTACTAATGAAGTAGGAACAAAGAATTGGTTATGGTGTGATTATTACTTTGATTACACGCATGATATTTGCGATTGGATTATATTCCAACGTTCAGGCGATATTGCTTTTAAGAACTTAACGACGGCACAAATTATTGATTATTTGTCTAATATTACTTGCAATAAACTTGGGGTGATACACCTTACATTGACAGGTGATTATAACACCTATGAGTATAGTTCACAACTTGTTTGCACGGGCTATACGAACAGCACGCCCGTAAATCAGATTGACCTTAGTCAATCAGATTACGTTTTTTAATTTAGGAGGTAAAAAATATGGATGAATTAAGAAAACATAAAAATTCCGATAGTTTTAAGTGGGTTTTAACCCTTATTGCTTTCGTTATTGTAGGTCTTACTCTTTGTGGAATTATTTTTGAGTGGTTTACACCCAAAACAGAAAATCCTGAAGAAAAAGCACCTGTGACAGAACAGACGGAATCTGCAAATGTTGATAATGCAAATGATTTTTCAACTAATTTTGTAAACACTCAACACGTTAGATTGATGTCTGCTGGTCCTATGGTGAAAGCCACAAACGGCAATTATGCTGAACAAACACTTACTGCAACTGTATTACCTGCAACTGCTACAAATAAGACAGTAGATTGGTCTGTTGCTTGGGCTGACGGTCAGTCTGGCAATGTAACTGATTATGTAACTGTAACCCCATCTTCTGATGGTAGCACAACTGCAAGTGTAAAATGTTATCAATCGTTTACGGGTAACGTTGTTGTTACTGTAACCACTCGTGAAAGTGGATATTCGGCTGAATGTGTCGTTACTTTTGTTGGTATTCCTACGGAAATCAATTTAAGTGGTCCTTTTGCTGAACAAACTGACGGCTATTATTACGTAGGTGTTGGTGACACTTATACTTACAATGTTGATTTAACTAACGTTTTTGGCTCTATCGGTGCTGATTATCAGGACGTAAACGTAACTCTTGGTGGATATGGCTCGGTTGTTCTTGGAACTTATGAATACTATTCTCAAAGTGGAACTTCTAAATGGTATGACAATTCTTTAACTACAGTGACTCTTGAATCGCTTAAAGATAAGTTTATGAGTGTATCATACGCTGACGGAATCCTTTCAATTACTACTGTAAAAACCATTGAAAGTTACTATGAAAGTATGAGTCGTATTGATGGTGGCAGAACAAGAAGTTATACCAACAAATTTAAGGAATACGCTACTGATGATGCTTATTTTTATATAAGAGTTGACCAACCAGATAGTGGTTTAAGTAAACTTATGAAAATTAAGTTTGATGCAACTGTTGTAACCGGCGTTAATACTAATCAATCTCAAATTTTATTCTAATGAGGTGATTTATGGCAAAAAAACAAGGAAAAATCGGTAAAGTTATAGCCTATATTTTAATTCTGCTTATAGTAGTCGGCGCAATCGGTTTCCTTGCTTATAATACGGGAGGTTTTACTAGTGGATTTAAGACTTTTTCTGTTGAGTGTGACGGTAAAGAAGTTTCAACCAGTGCTAGTGGATTTGAAACAACAACTAAAGAACCCCTTGTAGTCAAGGTTAAGTATAACTTTGATAGCAAAGCAAGTGGTTATTCGGTAAAAGTTGTTCCTAACGCATTAGCAGGTAAAGACTTTGACTTTACACTTGATGGCGAAATCTACTCTTTCCAAGCAGAAAGAGATTTAACTGATGGTTTTAACATTGAATATGAAGAAAATTCATTCACGTTAACACCGAAAGGAAATCTTACTGAAATAATGCAGGCTAATTATCCTAATAAAGTCGTTGAGGACTGCGTTAAATATGGCTACAAGGATATGTTTACGCTAGTAATAACTTCATATAACGGGGAATCTACTGTTTACCTTAACTTCTCTGTTCCTGAGAAAGTGGTTGGTATAGAACTTAATCCGGAGGTGATTGTATTTTGATTTATGCAAAGAGAAATAAATTTCTCTTTTGCATAGTGGCGTTATTGATGGTGGTTTGTACTCTTTTTACAACGCTACATTCCACCGTCGCTTTTGCTGCAGAAAGAGAAATTAACTTTGATAACACTGACGTATTAGAAGATTTGACATCTTCCACAGTAAATGGCGAACCTTTTGACATAAAGAATTATCCGTTTGATGAAAGCAAGGATGCACAGATTATAAGTTTTGTAGAATACTGCTATTCGTATAGAGCAAATAAGCGTGATAACTACGGTTTGTATTTATATATTTACAACCCTAAAGGACTTAATATTTCTACTAATGATAAAGATAATAAAGTGCAAATGGCAGTTTCGTATAACAGTGAAGGTCGCCCAGACAACTTTGAAAAATTTTCACTACAATTTTGTAGCAAAGTTGAAAGTGGTAATTATAAGAACTTGATTTATAAGTTCAAAGTAATAGACCACAAAGTTGACGGAAAGTATTTTGTTGACCGTGTTAATAGTATTGAAAGACGTTACGATATTTCGGGTATAGAGTTAGTTACTTACGGCAGTAATGTTCCAAAAGAATATGGCGTTGGTGGTAGTTATTTGTTCACAGGCTATGTTAAAGGCTATGGACCAGATGAAAACGCTGAAAGTAATCTTAGTGTTAAGATTAACCAACTTGAAACGGTTACGTTAGACGTCCATAGCACCTACTATAGAACGGGCGAATATGAAAGAAATCATAGGCACGATTTAACTAGTGTTTACTTCGCAGTTCCTAATAGATTTTTTGAAGATTATGGAAAACTGCAACGTATTAAAGCCGAGTGGTATGAGTATGTTACAACGCCTATTTGCGTAACAAGTAATGACACCGTTTATAACTTACTTTATCCATATTTAGGCACGTTCACAAACGAAGTTTCGGGTCAATCTATTCAGTTATACACGGGCTATCAAGAAATGGTTGGTGGCAGTGGGCATTACGATAAATACGATTGGGCGTATAACTGCGATTATACTTCTGCTATTAACGAATCGTGTAAACGTATTTCGTATTTGTTCTCAACTAACGGCGCAAGTATAGGCAATTATGTTTTGTCTAACGAAAGAATCCAAGAATACATAGAGGCTTATGACAAATCTTTTACTGACGGATACTTAGACGTTCCGGGCAAAACACACATAAGCCATGACTTGTTTGAAAAAGGTTTATCGGCAGATAGACAAGCAGTAAGTTACGTTGGCGATGATATTCACCACAAGTTGATGGATTTTGATGCTGACGATACTTTTGACATGCTTAGTTATGACGAAACACACGATGGTTGGTATAAGTTTTTTGCAGGTTTATTTGGCTTAGGTCCTAACGACGTTGACGTTAGTTATAAAGGCATTTCACCTATAAAAATTGTAACCGAAGAAGATATGGCAAGAGATAACCTCTCTTCTACGTTATTGATAGATGGTTCTGAAGATGCTCTACAAGAGTTTAAGGACTTCTACAACAAGTCTAAAGAAGAAGATAAAACAGTTGTTTTATTTAGGTTCGCACAGACCGATTACGTTAATTTGCCCGTTATGGCTTATGACAGTTATAAAGGTAAAAATTTAAGCGGTCAATATGGTAAAGATACGTTTATTATTCAAGAAAGCGTATTTATGAACTTTGATATCATTCAATTAACTTTCAACAAAGAAGGCGTTTATACGGTAATACCTGTTGTTAGTGACCCGATAGATATTTATAACGACATAACCATTCCAGACGTAGTAGGTTTAGCGTGGTGGCAAATACTTCTCGCCATATTGCTTATTATTCTTTTGGTAATTATTCTATGGCCGATTATGCCTTATATTGTTAGATTTGTTTGGTGGCTAATTTGCTTGCCTTTCAAACTTATTACATGGCTTATTCAAAGCATTAGCAAAGGCGTTAAAAAACGCAAAGAGAAAAAGAAACAAAAACAACTAAACAAGGAGGAATAAAATGAAAACGGTAAAAAGGATTATCGCTGTATTCCTTCTTATCGTTACGGTGGCGCTGGTTGGCTATCTAATATTTACGGGTAGCCAACTATCTACTACCGATACAGGAGGTATATATGAAACGATTAAGAGTATTTAACATAACTCTTACGGTTCTATTATCTTTGTTATTTATAGCATTTGGTATATTCCATTTTAGTTCTTCGTATTTACGTTTATTTGAAAGTTTAGGCGATTTGTGGCAGTCAATAAGATACTTTGTTTGTAGAATTTTTGGACTGAATTACAACGTTATTCCAACAGTAAACAACTATTCACAAGTTCTGAAATGGGATATTTTTTTAGCAGAAGATTTTGAAGGTTTTAAGGCACAAGCATCCTCTTATTTTTCCTTGCTTTTTAGTAAAGAGAATTTGGTTGCTTACGGCAGTTTAATAGTAGATATCTTACTCAATTTAGCGAAGATTTTGGCTGTTGCAATACCGTGTGTTTTAATACTCGTTTTTGCTCTAAAAAAGATATATAAAAGTAATAACAATAAGCATAACAAAGATACTATTCCGTTAAGGGTTTTTAAGTGGTTATCTAAGATAATTTATCACCCGATTAAACGACTTTTAGAGGCATATATTGCATTCTTAAAAAGGCATAATTGGATATGGATTTTATGGTTAGTTTTATGGGCTATACAATTGAATTTAGCAACGATAATTATAGCGTTTTTTGCGTTCTATTTTTACTTCGTTGTATCGTTCAATTTGGAAACAATTTACATACAAGTATGTAAATTATTCATTGATTTACAGGTCTTATTAAAGGTCTTCCCATTATGGTGCTTAGGCATTATTGCTTACGTTATTTTTTGTCGTTTCAGAAAGAGAATTGCCCTAGGAAAACTACACCGTTTTGAAGCACGAAATTGTGGGTTTATAAACGAACTTCCTATCGTTTCAATGACGTGTGGTTCTATGGGTAAAAAGAAGACTACAATCATAACGGATATGGCTCTTTCGCAGGCAGTAATGCTCCGTCAAAAAGCCTTTGAATTATTGCAAAAAAATGATATGAAATTCCCTCATTTCCCGTGGATATCTTTTGAGTTAGATTTGCGTAATTGCATGCACTATGGAACGGTATATAATCTTGCTACTGTTAAAGAGTGGGTAAACAAAAAAAGGTTGCGTTTTGAGCGTAACGGTTGCCCCAAAACTAAACTTTACGGCTATGATTTTGAGCGTTATGGTATGACTTATGATGACGGTTTAAGAGTATGGAATTTGCACGAAATTTTGACTACGTATGCGCAATTATACTTCATTTACGTCATAGAAAGCAGTCTATTAGTTTCTAATTATTCTATCCGTGAAGATAGCCATTTTTTAGATGATGGTAACTTTCCGATTTGGGTCAATAATTTCTTCCCAGAACAAACGGCTATGGAAGGCAATCACGCCCATATTTTAGACTTTGACGTGCTACGTCTTGGTAAGAAAGTTATAGAGAATAATCCTAAGATTGGTAGTTTTGAATTTGGGGTTGTAGTTATATCCGAAGTTGGTAAAGAACGTGGCAACAATTTAGAACTTAGAGATGTCAAAAAATCGCAAGAAGAAACGAACCAGAAGAACGATTTATTTAACTCGTGGCTTAAAATGTGTCGCCACTCTGCTACGGTAGATAATTTTCCGTTTGTAAAGGTTTTTACAGATGAGCAACGCCCTGAGTCTTGGGGTGCTGATGCAAGAGATTTATGCGATATTATTCACATTGCATCTTCCGGCAATCAAAGGCTTGCTTTACCGTTTTACACCATAGAAGAAATGATTTCAGAGTGGGCGTTTAACGGGTTTATCAACCTATACTACGACTTTAGATTTAGACGTGGCGACAACACCTTATTGGTGCATATCTTAAAAACTATAACTGCGTGGATATATAAACGAAATTCAAGAATTTATAACAAGTATGGTTACTCTATCTCACATATTGAAAAAGAACACGGAACAATGGACGGCAAGATAGAGAAAAAGAAGTATTATGTAATGAACAAAAAGATTTATAGCAGGAGGTTTTCTACGGACTGTTTCAGTGACTATTTTAACGATATGGCAAAGAAAACGAAAGTTGGACTTAACGACTATATGGAATACGCCACTGAAAAGGCAACTATTGATGAGTTAAAAGAGCAAAATAGTTACTTCATTAACTCATTATACAAATAAATACAAGGAGGTTAAAAATGGCTTTTGGAGAATGTAAAGTTTATAGCGATGGTAGTCATTATATTGCTATCCCACCAAGCACTACCCCTAAGAAAAGGCGTCATAAACCACCAGAAGAACAAATAGTGGTTATGGATGATGCTGACGACTTTACTGAAACCGAGCAACACGACGACCTTGCTGAAAAGCACGATTTCACTAATGAGGTCGTGCCTTTTGGCGAGCCTACTGTTGACGAAGTTGAAAAACCCAAAAAGACAAGAACATTAACTAAACAAGAATACTTTGAAGAATTATACGGTCAAACAACTAACTTAAAAAGGCGTGAAAGAAAAGCATACATTGTTGAGAAAATGCGACCATACTTCAAAGATTTAGATAAAACTAAAGAATACGTAAAAATTCAATTTGATAGAAAGTTAAGAAACCTTATTTGTCGTAGGGTTAGATTATCTAGAAAAACATATTTAGCAAATTTTAATTATTTCTGCACTTTTACCTATGACGGTTCAAAGCATACCGAAGAATCGTTTAGAAGAAAACTTATGGATACGTTCAAGAAAATGGTATATAGACGTAATTGGAAATACGAAGGTGTTTGGGAACGTTCACCCGAAAAGAAAAGATTACACTTTCACGGGCTATTTGAGATACCAGACGGAACTATGCCGGGCGAACTCATAACGGTTAAAGACTATTCGCCCTTTAAGAAGAAAGTTCAAGTAACAAATCAAAGCACATATTTCAATGAAAGGTTTGGAAGAACTACGTTTGAAGAATTAGATACTCAGACGTTAGGAGCAGCCATTGCATATTTGATTAAATACATAGAAAAGACTGGTGAAAAAATTGTTTATAGTAAAAACTTGCCACAATACTTTATCTCTGACATTATGGATGAAGACGTAGTATGCACTATCGGTCAAGAGGATAAAAAACTACTGTTGTTTGATAATTTTAACTGCTGGGACGAGGGTTGTCTTATGGGGCAAGTTAGCCCCGAGGTTATAAAACAAATGCGTAAGGCTAATTAAAAGATTTAGAACTGCGATTAGATTAAGGCGTTAAAATAAAAAATCAGCACGACGGTCAGGCGAAAGATTTCGCCAACGGTTTAGTGCGAAACTTCGCCCCGTCTGTGCTTTTATTTTCTTTATCTTGCTTTCTTTTCTTTTTGTGCGTGTGCTTGTCGGGTCGGAGCGTAGCGACGAGACTCTCGTATCAAGACAAGCACACGCCACAGTGCCAAACATTCTATTTTCGCCTCTGTTGAAGGCTAATTTGTTGCTTGAAAACTTAATAACCCTTTTGCGTAAAAGTTCGGACTTTTACAATTATTTTTTGTGATATAATAAAATTTTTCAATTATGATAGATATTGTCATCTTTAGTGTTTTATAATATAATAAAAAATTCATATATTCCTTTTGAAAATCTATGAAATACTTGCGTTCGCTATTGATTTCTTTTTGTATTTATGCTATAATATTACAAATTACTTCATTGAGGTGTTTGTATGATTAGTTATAAAAAACTATGGAA
>JAZUSI010000097.1:0-4022 GCA_045606665.1 Christensenellaceae bacterium | reverse complement strand
ATGAAGTTACTTTGCCCATACCAAATTTTAATCCTAAATTTTATATTAATGGGAAAGTTTTAGTTGGGAATTTGTCAAATAGAAACACGATTATTTTTTCTAGGCTTAACAATGAGAAAATTAATTATTCAATTTTAGATAATAAGTATGATATAATGGTTTGTCTTGATAGGGCAGAAACTATTTTTTCAAAATGCGCACCTAAACTTGCTATAAGCTATAAATACAGTAGCATTTACAAAAATGCTATTGAAAATGGCAATTTGTTTATTAAATTCAATTAATTGTACAAAAAGTAAAAGCAATATCGTTGCAAAATTGCCTAAAAAGTGATAAAATAAACATGAGGTAGTTTGTTGTGAAATACGTAGAGTTTAAGAGTGAACTTGAAAATGGCAAAGAATTTGCCGTTTATCTGTTTGAAGGAGAAGATGCTTTCTTTAGAGAAAGCGGTGTTTCACTGTTAAAAGAAAAGTTTATTAGTGAACCCGAGTTGAATCTTTTAAATATAGATGCAGATTGTAGCGTAGATCAATTAATTTCCTCGCTTGAAGGTTATCCGTTTATGAGTAAAAAACGTATGGCGATAATCAGGGAATTTTATCCTAAACAAGAGTTTTTTGATGATGGCTTCAGCGCATATTTGGAAAATCCTTTTTTTGAAAACATTTTAGTTATAATTAATGAAAAATCTTATGATTTACTAAAAAAACATCCAAATATTTGCTTTGTTGAGTGTTCAAAAGCTGACACTATACTCTTGGTAAAGTGGATTAAGGCACAATGTTCGATTTCCAACATAAACATTGATGCGGAAACGGCGAAAACGTTGTCTGAGTTTTGTCTGTCTGATATGACAAGAATAAAAGCTGAAACTGATAAACTAATTTCATATATTGGAAAAGGTGGAACTATTACCTTACAAGACGTTAAAAAAATGGTTGAACAAGATATGGAATATAAAATTTATGAGTTGACAGATCATGTGGCTAAAAAGAATTTTTTAAATGCATTATCAATAATAAAGGATATGACAAAAAAAGGTGAGCCTTCACAAAAAATTTTGACTTTTATCTATAATTATTTTAGAAGGCTTTTACATGTTTCAATATCAGATCTAAATGATAAAGAATTGGCTAAGGCTTTTAATGTGAAAGAATATGCAGTAACAAAAATTAAGCAACAATCAAAAATGTTTAAAAAACGTGCATTAAAAAGTGCAGTTGATGCATTATGTGATGCTGATTACAAAATTAAAAGTGGAATTTTTGATGCTGATGATTATGCTTACTTGACCATATTTAAAATCATGACGGAGAAATAGGGGGAATTATGAATTTACCAGAAAAATTAAGTGCTGTTTACCAGAGGTTAGTTGGTTCTTCTAACGCAATTGTTGCGACTGTTGTCACCATCTTAGTTTTTACAGTGCTTTATTATTATATGATAAGATTTTTGTTTGAAAATGATTCTAGCGCATTGGCGATGTTATTTGTATTTGTTATGATAATTGCCGCTGCAATTTTAACCTTTATTCCAAAGATAAATACATCTATATATTTGTTGGTCCCAGTATTGTTCATAATTGCAATTTTAATTTTATATTCTGTAGAAATTAAAAGATTGTTGTGGGCTAGAAGAAATACCAAAATGTTAGATGCAAAACATGGAGAGGGTATTTCTTATGATGAAGACAAAGTTCAACGTTGTATTGTGGAAATTATAAAAGCATTACAAAATATGTCAAAGAATGACGTTGGCGCAATTTTAGTTTTATCAGCAGGAAGTTTCCCTACTCAAATTTTAGATAGTGGAGTCAAATTAAATTGTGATATCAGTAGCGAAATTATTGAAAGTGTTTTCTTTCCAAAGACACCACTTCACGATGGTGCGATGATTATTAGTGGAACAAAAATAACTGCTGCCGGTTGTTTTTTACCACTATCACAAAATATTGAAAATATACCTAAAGATCTTGGAACTAGACATAGAGCAGGTATTGGTGTTACAGAAACAATAGACGTTATTTCACTTATTGTTTCAGAAGAAACTGGTGTTATATCAATTGCTCGTGCGGGAAGGATTACTAGATATGCTGATACAGAAGCATTAAAGAAAACTCTTGCAAAGTATTATTGGCAAGAACTTGAAAGTGCTCGTAAATAGGTGGTATAATGAATAATAAAAAAAATCAAAATACAAGTGAAAGTAAAGTGAAAACATTTTGGAAAAACATGGGTTTTATTGGCATTGCACTTGCGCTTGCTATAGTAACTGTTTTTATGCTAAATTTTAATTAATAGGTGATTTATGGAAAAAAAAGTTATTTTTGCAGACAATATTTTATTGCCAAACACCGAAGATTTTTCTTCTTGGGCTTGCATTGCATGCGACCAGTTTACAAGCGAGCCTGAATATTGGCAAAGACTTACATCCCAAGTAAACGGAAAAAGAACTACATTAGATTTGGTTCTTCCTGAAATTTTTCTTGATGACACCGCTGATACGCGTATTAAAAAAATTAATCAAAATATAAAAAACTATTTGAGTGATGGCGCATTTAAATCACTAAAATCCGGAGCTATTTTAACTATTAGAAAAACTCCTTTTGTTGAAAAAAGAATCGGACTTGTTGTTGCAATTGATCTTGAAGAATACGAATATTCTAAAAAAAGTTCGGCACTAATTAGGGCTACTGAAGGTACTATAGAAGAAAGAATTCCACCAAGATTAAAAATAAGAAAAGATGCTGATGTTGAATTCCCACATGTTATGGTGCTTTTTGATGATGAAAATCGTGAAATTACAGAAAAATTATATGAAAATCGCGATAATTATGAAAAAGTTTATGACTTTGAATTAAATATGGGTGGTGGTCATATTGAAGGCTATTTTATTGAGGATACTCAAAGTATCATAAATAAATTTTACGATTTACTTGACAGTGAAAGGTTAATTGCAAAATATGGAAAAGATGATAAATTTTTATTTGCTGTTGGTGACGGAAATCACTCGCTAGCAACAGCAAAAACGCACTGGAATAAAGTAAAAATTGACTTAAATGAAAGTGAAAGACTTTATCACCCAGCAAGATACGCTCTTGTTGAGCTTGTTAACGTTTATGATGAGGGTATTTATTTTGAACCTATACATAGATATGTTTATGGTGTTAATAGAGACAATTTCATTAAAGGACTAAAAGAAGTTGACGGTGGTAAAATTCGTATTTATAATGGTCAAAACATAAAGGAATACAACGGCGAAAACGATTTGCCGACAGGAATTAGTTCAATAGACAGCTATATAAAAGATTACATATCCCAAAATGGTGGTAATGTTGACTACGTTCATGGCGATGATAATTTAAAAAAATTGGTTGATGCAAGAGAAGATACCGTTGGTATTTTATTTGAAAAACTTGATAAGGCAGACCTATTTAGATATGTTTCTAAAAACGGGGCATTCCCAAGGAAAACCTTTTCAATGGGGGAAGGCGTTGAGAAAAGATATTATTTAGAAGGAAGAAGGATAACAAAATGATTAAAGTATGTAAATTCGGTGGAACTTCAATGGCAGATGCCACAGCAATGAAGCAAGCAAAAAATATTATTGAAAGTGATAGTTCTAGAAAATTTGTTGTTGTTTCTGCACCAGGCAAAAGATTTAAGGACGATATTAAAATTACAGATATGCTATACAAGTGCTATAACGAAGTTGTTGAAACTGGTACTTGTAAAAAGTCTTTTTCGATTATACGTGATAGATTTGTTGAAATTGTTAAAGAATTAGGTGTTGATTTAGATATTAATACTATTCTTGATCAAACAGAAAAAGCGATTGATGAAAATAAAAATGCTGATTTTTCTGCCTCACGTGGTGAATATTTAAGTGCAAGAATTTTTGCTGCATTTTTAGGCGTTGAATTTGTTGATGCTGAAGAAATGATTAGATTTGATAGACACGGCAGACTTAACGATGATTATACAGATGATAAAGTTGCTTGCAGATTAGCTGATGTTGAA
>JAZUSI010000096.1:0-8437 GCA_045606665.1 Christensenellaceae bacterium | reverse complement strand
TACTTGCCAGCATCAGAGATGGCAAAACTTGGTGTAACAGCAACAACGTATGCTATGGCAGATTGCCCAGAAGCAGTAACGACGGCATACGCAGGTTTGATTACAAACTTAGAAACATGTTATTCAAAAACAACAGGTTACGTTGCATTTGTTGAAGATACAACAGGTCGTGCTTACTACGTTGATAATGCAGCACTTGTTGCAGATACAGCAGTTGCAAACTCTTACACAGATACAGGTTATTGGACAGTATCTGGTGAAAAAGTTGTTTGGGCATCACTTGCTTAAATAACAAACATACTAATCACTTGATTAGTAAACAACAAAAATTTAACGGCGAGAAAAATTTCTCGCCGTTATTTTTATATAACAAGGAATATTGGTATAATAAAAGATGTTTGTTTCGGTTTTAGGACAACAAAAGTCTTGTTGCAATAATAATGTGTTAAAAAATATTTTTCTATCTATTATATAATGATTATAACCTAATCAATTTTCTTGTGTTTTTTTGCATTTTGTAGTAAAATAGTAATATCTTTTTACTATAAAGGAGAAATTATGACGCCTGAACAAATTCAAATTTTAATTTCTATGATATGTTATATGGCTGCAGTTGTTCTTATTGGTTTATATTTTGCCAAAAGGGCAAGGCAAAACTCTGGCAACTATTTTTTGGGTGGTAGATCTTTAGGACCTTGGATGGCTGCAATGAGCGCAGAAGCTTCGGATATGAGTGGTTGGCTTTTAATGGGACTTCCTGGCGTTGCTTACTGGTGTGGGCTTGCAGATGCGGCTTGGACGGCTATTGGACTTGCTGTCGGTACTTACGTTAACTGGCTTATCGTTGCTAAAAGATTAAGAAACTATTCGGTTGTTTCTGGCAATAGTATCACTATCCCAGAATTTTTTAGCAATCGCTTTAATGAAAAGAAAAAGGTTATTCTTTCTATTTCTGCAATCTTTATCCTGATTTTCTTTACCGTTTATGCGGCAAGTTGTTTTGTTACTTGTGGAAAGCTTTTCAGCGCATTGTTTGGTTTTGATTATCACGTTATGATGATTATTGGTGCAGCATTCGTTGTTTTTTATACCTTTATCGGTGGGTTTCTAGCCGAAAGTGCTTCGGACTTTATGCAAGCAATCGTTATGGTTGGTGCACTTATTATCGTTCTTATAGTTGGCGTTGCTAATGCAGGTGGGTTGGGTGCTGTTATTGAAAATGCTAAGAATATTGACGGATATTTGATGCTTTTTGGTATCGCTAGCCCTGAAACTAACGCTAGTGGTGTGCAAATTGGTTGGGGTGCTGGTTCATCTTACCCTGTAATTAGTATCCTTTCAGCACTTGCTTGGGGGTTAGGATATTTTGGCATGCCACAAGTTCTCTTGCGTTTTATGGCTATTCGCCGTCCAGAAGAGCTTACGCGTTCAAGAAGAATTGCAACCGTTTGGGTTGTTATCTCTCTTGCAGTTGCTGTATTTATCGGTATCGTTGGTAGGGCAGTTTACCCAGCAAGTGATGTTCTTAACACAAGCAGTTCGGCTGAAAACGTATTTATTGAATTGTCTCAGAACTTGTTGCCACCACTAATTGCTGGTATCGTTATGGCAGGTATTCTCGCTGCAACAATCAGTTCGTCAGACTCATATCTTTTAATCGCGGCTTCTGCTGTTTCAAAGAATATTTATCAAGGTGTGGTTAAAAAGGAAGCAACTGATAAGCAAGTTATGTTGGTTTCAAGGATCGTGCTTATAACTATTTCTGTAATAGGCGTTATTATTGCTTGGAATGAAAATAGTGTAATATTTAAGATCGTTTCTTTTGCTTGGGCTGGTTTTGGTGCAACCTTTGGACCACTTATGTTGTTCTCGCTCTTCTGGAAGAGAATCAATCAAAAAGGTGCAATCGCTGGTATGCTCGTTGGTGGTGTTATGGTTTTCGTTTGGAAACTTCTCTTAAACCCTATCGGTGGCATTTTCGCAGTTTATGAATTATTGCCTGCATTTATTCTTTCTTCTATTACTATCGTTGTCGTTTCACTACTTACCAAAGAACCTGATAAAGAAATTACAGATACCTTTGATAAGGTACGCGATATGACAAAGAATGGTTTTATCGAACAAGGTCTTGAAGAAAACGCATAATTTGGTTTTTAATTGAATCTAAGCACACTGAATATATCAGTGTGCTTTCATATTTATTCAGGCATAAGGCTAAAACCTATAATTTTATATATATTTACATAAATTTTTTAACAAAAAAAGGGTTTTTGTTTTTTTTGTAGTATTATTATGTAGTTGATATTTTATGAGTTTTTGATGTATTTTGGGGGCGATTATGAAAGATAAAACTTTAAAGATTGAAGAGATGTTTTTATCACCTTTCGCTTTTAAGTCAACAGATACTGTCGGTAGGACTAGAAAGGAGGAGCCTTGTCCAACGCGCACACCTTTTCAGCGTGATAGGGATAGAATTATTCACTGCAAAGCTTTCCGTCGCTTAAAAAACAAAACGCAAGTTTTCTTTTCTCCAGAGGGTGACCATTATAGAACGCGTTTAACGCATACACTTGCCGTTTCGCAAGTTGCAAGGGCGATAGCAAGGGGGCTTTCACTAAATGAGGATTTGACTGAAGCCATAGCTCTTGGGCATGATTTGGGACATACTCCGTTCGGACATTCCGGAGAACGTATTTTAAGGGAACTTAATCCAAACGGCTTTGAACACAATATTCAATCTGGAAGGGTTGTAGATATTTTAGAAAACGATGGATTAGGTTTAAACTTAACACGAGAAGTCGTTGATGGAATAGTTAATCACAAACTTAGGTGTCACCCAAAAACTCTTGAAGGCAAGGCGGTAAGCTTGGCAGATAGAATAGCGTATATTAATCACGATATTGACGATGCGATTAATGGTGGGTTTATTACTGCAAATGATCTTCCAGCCGATGCTAAAAAGCTTTTAGGGGATACATCAAGCGCTAGAATAAATACCATGATATCAGCCATTTATTCATTTAGCGATGGAAAAAACAAGGTGGAAATGCCAGAGGATATCCATAATGCCACTATGCTTTTGAGAGAGTTCTTGTTTGAAAAGGTATATAAGCATAAAACCTTTAGAGATGAGGAAGAACGAGCAAAGCGAATGATTTCTGCGCTTTACGATTATTATAAAAAAATGCCAGACAAATTGCCGGAATTTTATTTAAAGCGTTTGGAAACCGAGGACATTAATACTGTACTTTGTGATTATATCTCTGGTATGAGCGATATGTACGCCGTTAGAGAGTTTAGCGAGATTTTTATTCCAAAGAACTGGAAATTATAAGGATTTTTAATGAAGGGTTTTGATAGTAAGTTTATTGATGAACTTAAAAACAAAAACGATATAGTTGAAGTTGTTGGAAAGTTTGTGCAACTTCAACAACGTGGTGGAAATTATTGGGGAAGATGCCCCTTTCATCACGAAAAAACAGCATCCTTTTCGGTTAATCCGAATGGGCAGTTTTTCTATTGTTTTGGCTGTCATAAAAGTGGGGACGTTATTTCTTTCGTAATGGAAATAGAGTCGCTAGATTTTAACGATGCAGTTAAGTATCTTGCTGAACGAGCTAAAATTCCACTACCTGAAGTTAAATATGATGATGAGAAGATAAAAGAACAAAAAAGACAAAAGGAAAGGTTATTATCTCTCCTCACCGATACTGCAAGGTTTTATGCTTCTAACCTTAAAAAAGAGGGAGCAAGCAAGCATATAGAGTATATATTAAAGCGTAAAATTCCTACCGATTGCGTGGCTAAATTTGGGATAGGCGCATCTCTTAATTTTAACGATTTGCCAAGATTTTTACTTTCCAAAGGTTATACTTATGAAGAAATGTCTTTATCAGGTGTTGCCGATAGTAAAGATGGCAGATATTATGATGCTCTTGGTGGCAGGCTTATTATCCCTATTATAAATCACTTTAATCAAGTGGTCGCTTTTGGTGGCAGACTTTTAGAAAAAGCAGATTTTGCTAAATATAAAAATACTAGAGAAACAATTATTTTCTCTAAAAGCAACAATCTATATAACCTAAATAACCTTAAGAGATTAAAAAATGAAAAAGGTTTAGACGGTGTTATTATCGTTGAAGGATATATGGATACCATATCGCTAGTAGGGGCAGGATTTCACAACGTTGTGGCGAGTATGGGTACTTCTTTGACAAAAGATCAGGCTCGAATTTTAAAGCGTTATACCGATAAAGTTTTTATTTGTTACGATGGAGATTTTGCAGGACAAAAAGCTTCCATTCGTGGACTAGAAATTTTGAGTGAGGAGGGGCTTGAAGTCAAGGTTGTTGCGCTTCCTGACGGCTTGGATCCTGATGACGTTATAAAGCAATTTGGGGCTGATGGTTATAGAAAATTGTTGCTCGATGCAAAACCATTAATAGACTTTAAACTGGATATTGTTGGTCGTGCTTATGATGTAAAGACTCTTGATGGAAAACGTAAGTACGTGATTAATGCAATTAAAGTTATTAGGGAAAGTAGCTCTCCGACTGAACAAGAGGACTTGTTGAGGACTGTCAGGGACGTATCGGGAACCTCTTTAGAAACGCTAAAAAGGGAACTTTATAGTCAAGAAGTGGACAAGCCGAAAACTCAAATTGAAAAAACTCCACTTTATGCCGATAATTCTGGCGATAAAAAAACCATGGCATCGAGATTCGTGCTTGCTTCTTACTTGTTTAATAAGAATTATGCCTTGGAGTTTGATATTAACTCTCTAGAATTTGAATTGCCTGTTCATAAGGCAATTAAGGACTTTATAGTGGAAAGGTTAAACTGTGGACAAACAATCAAGTTTAACGACCTATACGAGCTGTTTGGGGAAGAATTTGAGTCGGAGATTTCTAAGATCGCTGGGCTCGAAGTTGAAGAAAATAAAAAGTTTGACCAGAATGCTTATTTCTTTGATTGTATAAAAACGATTAAATTAGAAAAATTAACACACGATATAGATAGGCTTACTTCTCTATTTGAGGGAGAAACCGACAATCAAAAAAGGCAAACGTATATTATAGAAATGGCAAAATTAGTTGCCGAAAAGAACAAATTAGCATAAGTGCGCGAAAGCGAGCAGGAGGAACTATTATGGATGAAATTATTAAAGATGGTGTTGAAGTGCAAAATCAACAACCAACAGAAGAAAACGGCGAAATTTTATCAACGGAAATTCTTGAAGTCGTTGCCGATATTATTTTAGAATACAAAAAGAGTGGAAGTATTAAAACTTCTCAACTTTTTGACAAGTTGGAAAAATTTCAGGCAACGCCAGCTCAATTAGAAGAGATTTACAAGTTGTTTGACAATCAGGGTGTTCAAATTGTTGATGAGTACGAGATGGATAAGAACTTATTCGATCAACTCTTAAAAGAAATCAGCATGGACGACCCTGTTAAGATGTACTTAAAAGATATAGGTAAAGTTCCACTTTTACAACCCGATGAAGAAACAGAACTTGCAAAGCGTATGATGGAAGGGGACGAAACGGCTAAACGCCTTTTATCCGAAGCAAACTTAAGATTGGTCGTTTCTATTGCAAAGCGCTATATGGGACGTGGTATGCAGTTTTTAGACCTTATTCAAGAAGGAAATTTGGGGCTTATGAAAGCTGTTGAAAAGTTTGACTATCAAAAGGGATTTAAGTTCTCCACGTACGCAACTTGGTGGATTAGACAAGCTATAACGCGTGCTATTGCCGACCAAGCAAGAACAATTCGTATCCCTGTGCACATGGTTGAAACGATAAATAAACTTATTAGAGTTTCAAGAAGACTTTTGCAAGAATTGGGAAGAGAGCCTTTGCCTGAAGAAATTGCAAAAGAGATGGATATAGATGAAGCTAGAGTTAGAGAAATCCAAAAAATTGCCCAAGATCCAGTATCGTTAGAAACACCTATTGGTGAAGAGGAAGATAGTCATCTTTATGACTTTATTGAAGATGAAAAGAGCGCTGCTCCAACCGATGCCGTTTCTTACACCATGCTTAAAGAACAGCTTATAGGTATTCTTGACACGTTAACACCTAGAGAAGAAAAGGTGTTGAGATTGCGTTATGGCCTTGATGATGGAAAACCAAGGACATTGGAAGAAGTTGGTAAAGAATTTAACGTTACAAGGGAAAGAATTCGTCAAATTGAGGCAAAGGCGCTCCGTAAGTTGCGTCACCCAAGCCGTTCAAAAAGACTTAAAGAATATATTGATAAACAATAATGACAGATAGATTAGAGAAAATTTTTGCAATTATACCTAATTGTACAGTTTTTGCAGATATTGGCTGTGACCACGGATATATAGCAAACGCTATGCTTAAGAGTGGCAAGGCAAGTCGCGTAATAATATCTGATATAAGCGCAAAATGTTTGCAAAAAGCAGAGCAACTGCTTAAAGAAAACATTAAAAATGGCAGTGCGATAAGCGTCGTGTCAAACGGATTTGAGTCTGTTCCAGAGTGTGACGTTGCGCTTATTGCAGGTATGGGAGGAGAGGAAATTTGCGATATAATTATAAAAGCAAAAAACCTGCCTAATACTTTGATTTTACAACCCATGAAAAACTGCGATAAAGTGCGCTTATGTGCCGTTAAAACGGGGTATAAGGTGCAAAGAGACTATATGTTTAAAAGCGCTGGAAAGTTTTATGACCTTATTCTTTTAGTTAAAGGAAAAGATAGTCTTAGTGAACAGGAGATTGAGTTTGGCAGAGATAATTTGAGTGGGCAAAATCAAGATTTTAAAGAGTTTTTGTCTATTAAAATTGCTAGACTTAACCAATATATAAAAAGCGAAAAACTGTCAGTTGAAGACAGAAATTGCATGTTTTTATTAAAGGAAAAATTGGAAAAATATGTTTAAGTTAAATGAATTTATGAGCCTTTTGGAGAGTGTTTGTCCACTTTCATTAAGCCATAAAATGATAGAAAAAGGAAGTTACGATAACAGTGGCTTGCTTGTAAAAACGAGTGAAAAAGCTGAAAAAATTTTGTTTTCATTGGACCTATCAAAAGAGTCTATCGGTAAGGCGATAGAACTAGGTTGTGATACGATAGTCACTCATCATCCAGCTATTTATGAGCCACTAAAAAGCCTTTCTATTACTGGTGAAAACGCAGAAGTTGTTCTTGCAATAAAAAATCAGATTAACGTGATTTCTATGCACCTTAATTTAGATATTGCAACAGGTGGAATTGACCACTGTTTGTGTGAAGGATTGGGTGGGGAAAATATTAAAATTTTGTCGTTAGTTGATACCTCTCATGGCTATGGAAGAGAGGCTACTATAAAAGAAACGTCACTAGAAAGTTTTGTAGAAAAAATTAAAAAAACATTTATGAGTGACAAGGTGATTGCATATGGCAATAATGCCGTTAAAAAAATCGCCTCGTTTTGTGGCAGTGGAGCAAACCAAGCAGTAGAGTTTTTGGGAGAGTTAACTGCTGATACAATAGTTACGTCGGACGTACAGCATCACAATTTAAAAGCACTGATAGAAAGTGGTAAAAACGTTGTTATTATACCTCACTACGTCAGTGAACAATATGGATTTAATAGTTTTTACGCATTGCTAACAAAAATGCTTAACGGCAAAGCGCAAACTTTTTATTTTTTAGATAAGAGATTTATGTAAAGGAGAATTGGTTATGATAAAAGCATTACTAGCATATCAAATTCAAGACGCAAAGTTAAGAGAAATTGAAAAAACGCTGTTAGGAAGCGAAGAAAGAAAGAAAATGAGCTCGGCGAAAAAGTATATTTTAGGCGTTGAAGAAAACGTCAACAAACTTGATGATAGAGCTTTGGAACTTAAGGGTGTTTATGCAAAAACCAGTCAAGAACAACAAAAATTACAAGAGCAACAAGCAGAGCTTTCAGAGGCTTTAGAGTCTGTAAATGATGAAAAAGAAGCGTCTTTTTTAATAAAAAAGGCAGATGAGCTTATTGCAAAAATTAAAACGTTAAACGCAGAAGTTAACAAAATTGCTGAGGAGATTAAGAGTATTGTCGCTGAATATGATAAGATTAAATCTACGACGAGAGCAGCGCAAGCGCAATATAAAGAAAATGCAGATAAATACAAGGAATTAGAGAGTTCGCTTAAAGCTGAAAAAGAAAGTGTTGAAAGTGAGCTTGCGACTTTGAAAAAGAATGTTGACGCAACTTTAATGGATAGGTATTTGAAAAAGCGAGCAGACAAGATGTACCCAATTCTTTATGCGATTAAGGGGAATTCTTGTGGGGCTTGTAGAATGGAGCTTTCTATGTCTGATATGAATAAATTAAAGAACGGAGAAGTTATTGATTGCGAGCAGTGTGGAAGAATGATTTATTTGGAAAAAGAATAGTCTTAAATAGTTTTAAGTTTAAAAAATTACTAAAAATTG
>JAZUSI010000095.1:0-2054 GCA_045606665.1 Christensenellaceae bacterium | reverse complement strand
TAATTATAATTAATAGCAACTCTCAAAAATTTCTTTAATTTCTTTATATCCTAATGGTATATAATTTTTTATAACTCTAGTATTATTATAAGTACATAAAAGCGTTAATTCATGTTCAATATTAGGTTCAATGCCAAAATCACGAAGTTTAGTTGGCATACCAATTTGTACAAAAAATTCGCTCATTTTTTCTATACCTTTTAATGACGCTTTTTCATCATTATTCTCAACTACACCCCAAACGTTTCTTGCAAATTGCGAAAAACGTGCAGTATTGTATTTATAAACGTATTTAGCCCAAGCTGGAAACAAAACAGCAAGCCCAGCCCCATGCGCTACGTTGTCAAATTTACCACTTAAAGCATGTTCTAATTGATGCACTGCTAAGGCGTTTTCCCTCCCACAGCCAGTTAATCCATTGTGAGACAAACTTGATGCCCACATAATAGTTGCGCGTGCATTATAGTCGTTAGGATTTTCAATAACTTTTAGACCAGCAGAAACAACTTCTTTCAATATACTTTCTGAAATACTGTCAGTAAGAGGGGTCGGTTCGCAATTTGTAAAATATCTTTCCATCGTATGAGACATTATATCAACAATACCACAAGCAGTTTGATACTTATTTACTGAATATGTCAATTCTGGATTCAATATTGCGAACTTACACCTATTAAACTCTGTTGAGCAACCTTTTTTCTTATTTGACGATAAATCGGTAACAACTGCTGAATTGCTCATTTCACTGCCAGCTGCAGATAAAGTCAAAATACAACCGACAGGAAGTGCGTCACTAGGTGTTGATTTACCTAATGGAAAATCCATAACGTCACCGTCATATTTCGCACCAAGCGCCGTGTATTTGCAGGAATCTACAACACTACCACCACCAACTGCTAATACTAATTGAACGTCATTCTCTTTAGCAATTTTTATTGCATTTCTTATAAATTCTATTTTAGGATTAGGTTCAACGCCACCAAGTTCAGTAACTTCTATGTTGTTTTGTTTTAATGACAACATAACCTGATCGTATAAACCACTTTTTTTGATGCTTTCCTTTCCATATTGCATCATAATTTTATTATAACCCAATTCACTTATAATATTGCCAACAATTAAGTGTTTATCTTTGCCAAAATACACCTTTGTAGGTGTATTATAAATAAAATCTTGCATGAGTATTCTTGCTCCTAAAAACTTCAGATTTATATAGATGTCCTTATTTTATATATAAAAGCACGGATTTTGCCGTGCTTTTTACATTGATCACTAAATAAACGCGTTATAAATCGCGCTTATGCATTTCTCATAATCATTATTGCTTACACCAATTATGATATTCAATTCACTTGAACCTTGGTCTATCATTCTAATATTTATATTAGCTTTAGCAAGAGCATTGAAAAGTGTTGCAGCCGTTCCCGAACGCATTGCCATACCATGCCCAACCGTTGCAATTAATGAAATGTTTTCAATTACGTGAACGTAATCAGGGTTAACACTTTCCCTTATTTCATTAACCATTTCAGTTAAAACCCCACCTTTTAGTTGTTCGCTTTCTAAAACAACTGAAAGAGTATCAATGCCTGATGGTAAGTGTTCAACGCACATTCCATAATGTTCAACAACCGATAAAACGCGACGAATAAATCCAACTTCGGTATTCATCATAGACTTTTCGATAAGTAAAACTGTAAAATTCTTTTTACCTGCAATACCTGTAATAATACTATCATTTTCATCTGCTTTATATTGATCATTTGGAACAATCATGGTGCCTTTATCTTCAGGCTTAAAGGTGTTTTTAATATTAATTGGAATTCTTCTTTTCATAACAGGTGTAATCGCTTCAGCATGTAAAACTGATGCACCCATATATGAAAGTTCTCTAACTTCTTTATATGTAATTTGTTTGATAACTTTTGCATCTTTAACAATTCTTGGATCACAAACTAAAAAGCCACTAACGTCTGTCCAGTTTTCATATAAATCAGCCTTAACGCCACGTGCAATAATTGAACCGGTAATATCACTACCCCCACGACTGAAAG
>JAZUSI010000094.1:0-37481 GCA_045606665.1 Christensenellaceae bacterium | reverse complement strand
AAACGAGTAAATTCCGTTTGTGAATTCAACGGCTTCTTGCAAACCCGTTCCCACAAATCTAAAGTTTGCAGATTTATCCACATCTTCTAAGTTACCATCAGTAACTACTGCGCCAACTGCTGCATCAAAGGCAGTAACTGTTGCTTCTGCAGGTAAACTGCTGAAACCTTCCATCATTACTTCTGGACCAACAATCATAGCGAATTGTTTTTCAGCACCCGTCAAGCCGTTATAGAAATCTTCTGTGATTTCTGTGTGGAAATATACTGCGAATTGGCTCTTGCCATCTTCTTGTGTAGCCCCATCTACAACTCTAACTTGCGCACCCGTTACGCGTAAGCCTGTCGTAGGACTTGGTTCTACATCAGCCTTAACTGTGTTTGTCATCAAAGGAATAAAAGACATACAAATTGAGACCAATGTTATTACTGCCATTATGTATATGGCTTTTAATTTTCTACCGATCGTTTTCATTTCTATCCCTCCTATCCTTAATTGCCATTTCCCCAGCCTATCCAATCCCATGGGAATGTGACTGTGTTATTTTGGCTAAACGAACTTACCATTACATCTTCTGTGATGTATGTGTAAATCTCAACGGTTGGTGATTTATACTTGTTTTTCACTTTCAAGTACCTCCCAGTTTTTTAGTGGCGAGGTAATTTTTAAAAAATTACCCCTTTTTAAAATATTATACAAAACAATTATAGCACCTTTTTTATTCTAAATCAAGCATATAAAGAAAAAAAACCATAGTTAAACACTATGGCTATTGTTTTTTATTATATTTATTGTGCTTTTTAATCACCCATAAAAATGTTTGGATTGTTTTTGATTAAATTTTGAATCAAAGGATAAATCTTTTGACACTCAAACAAAATGCAATCAGCATTCCCAATCTTACCGAGCTTTGTACTTTTTTCACTCTTTACAATACTTAGAGCATTGTCAAAATATTTACTAGTATCTATCTTGGTATCGTAAACGGGATTTTCTATACAAGTTCCATCGGAAAGTTTTATTTTATAGACATCTGGCTTATCGTTAAACCAGTAATGATTTGGTGTTGTTTGCTCTTCAATCAAGTGAAAGAAAGTGCAGCTTGTTAAGGTTACACCAAGCAGTAATACTTTTGCATCCATACCTAGTAATTTGTTCATACATCTGCCATTTCCACAAAAACAATCATTGCCGATTTCTCCTTGCACAAATTCTTCTGCACCTTTACCGAAAGCACACATAGAGTGGGTTGGATGAAGCGATCTATACACACCCTCCCTAACTCTAAATAAGTTTGGCAAAATTCCCAAGTTTGATGGAACGTTAGTGTCGTAAACGTTTCCATAGTCTTGAACACTTTTCCAAGTATGACAAGGCAAGACGACAAGCCCGTCTTTCCCCAAATACTCGCAAAAAGCATCAAGAACGGTATCTCCACCACCTTGGGTTTCCCCAACCTTTTTCATGGATGAATGAATTATAATTTTATCGTCTTTTTTTATGCCGAGATTTTGTATATCTCTTAATAAACTGTCAAAGGTGTTCATTTTATTTTCTCTTTTGCTTGCAAAACTTATTGATTAAAACGTATGCCGTGATAAGAAGTGCAATGCTTGCGATAATGACAATATACATCGTTAGCATATTCACTTGCGCGTCAAAGAAATAAAGATTGCAGTCAATAGAATCCTTTATACCTTTTATTGCCTCAGGTGCAGTTTTTGAAATCTCGTTTAGCGCACCGTTAAGCGCATGATTTCTAAAAAGTGCAGTGCCATACGTTCCTGGCAAGAACATTATAACGTTTCTTAACCCTTCACTAAAACTTGCAAGAGGCATATACGCGCCACAAATAAAGCCATAGCATGAGCTAACTATTGAACCTACTGCTGAAATTTGACCTTGAGAACTTAAAAAATAATTTATGACTGACGACAAAGCCGTGCCAAAAGTAACCATTATCAATATGTCGATGATTAAAAGCACAACGTCAACAAAAGACAAAAACCAACCGGTAATAGCCACGTAAATTAAGCAGGCAATAAGTGCGATGTAACATACGATAAGCGTACTTATGGTGGTTGAGACATAGTAAGAAAGAGCCAAACTAGAACGCTTTAAAGGTGTTATCATAAGATCATCATGCACCTTGGTTACCTTATCTTGAACCATAAGCATATTTGAACAAAAGGATACGGTTACGCAAGACACTGCAAGTAGCGACGACATAAGTTGACCACCAACCAAACCTGCAAGCGCTTTGTCGCTTACGATTGAGCCCATTGCCGAAAAGACTTGTTCAAAAGTCGATTCATATACGTTTGACAAAAAAGTTGCGTATAGAACGAGCAAAATCAACGGTGTTATTAGCGAAGTGAAAAACAATCCTTTATCCTTAAAGAAAAGTTTGGTGTTTCTTCTAACGTTACTTAAAAATACTTGCATGTTATTTTTCCTCCGTTAATTTTTTGCCCGTCACGTTCAAGAACACGTCGTCCATCTTGCCTTTAACGACTTCATAATCAACAAAAAGTTGTGGGTTTTTGCTTATTAACTCAGTTGCAATGCTGGTATCCTTTATTGCAAACCTATACCCACCGCCGACTTTAACAAAATCGCTTGAAATTGTTTTTGCATCTTTTTCTTCAATGTCGTATATGGTGATAAAATCGTTTGCATACTTATCTTTTAAGTCGTAAGGCGTGCCTTCTGCAACCTTTTTGCCACCATCAATGATAACTACGTAATCGGCATCAGAAGCCTCTTCCATATAGTGAGTAGTTAACAAAACCGTCATATTGTTTTGGTTTCTTAATTGGTTTATAACCTTCCACATAGTAGTTCTAGTTTGTGGGTCAAGACCTGTTGTCGGCTCGTCTAAAATTAAAATTTTAGGGTTGTGAATAAGTGCCCTTGCAACGTCTATCTTGCGTCTTTGTCCACCAGAAAGTTTGCCAACGACTCTATCCAAATAATCCTTAAAATCCAATATAGTTGAAAGGTATTCAAGCCTTTCATTAAAATCCTTGTCAAAAATTCCATAAAGCGACGCGCGATGCCTTAAATTATCCCTTACCGTAAGAGATTTATCAAGAACGGAAAATTGGAAAACGACGCCGATATTTCTCTTAATCTCTTCACTATCGCTGTCAACGTCAATTCCTGAAACCAACACCTTTCCACTATCTTTTTTTAAAGTGTTACAAATGATAGAAATAGTTGTGCTCTTTCCTGCGCCATTAACACCTAAAAAGGCAAAAAGTTCCCCCTCTCGCACACTAAAAGATAGGTTTTTTACAGCATGAACTTCTTTAAAGCTTTTGTTTAAGTTTTGTATTTGAATAATTTCTTGCATAGTCTAATCTTCCTTTAATATCTCGCTGGCAACACTCGAAAAAACCTCTGTTTTAACAAGCGCAATCCCCCTTTCATCGCCCAACATTAAAAGGCTATCCCCAGCCTTTAAGTCATATAACTTTCTCGCATCTTTTGGAATAACTATTTGCCCTTTTTCACCAATTTTACATACACCAAATATGTATTTCTTATCTTTTTCAAGCATCTTATTTCTCCTACTTGTATGAAAAGTATAACTTTTTATACTCCGATTATAACATTAAAAATTTAGAGTGTCAAGCTTTTTTGACCTTTATTTACATTGAGTTTACAAAACAAGTCTATTATGGTACAATAAATTTAAGATTTAAACACAATTTAAGGAAAATTAAAATGAAAATAAAAACAATAAAAACTCAAAACAACAGCAAAAATTGTATTGTCTGTGGCATGGAAAATCCACTTAGCATTAAAGCGCCCTTTTACATCTTAGAAGATCAAACGGTTGCCAGTGTGTTTAAATTCAAAAACGAGCACCAAAGTTATCCAGACAGAACACATGGTGGCATGGTAAGTGCACTTTTAGACGAACTTATGGGTAGAGTACTGTGGGTGTACGAACCCGAAATGTTTGGAGTTACAACCACGTTAACCATTACGTACAGAAAGCCAATTCCTCTCGACACACTCATTAAGGCGCGTGCATATATCACCTTTAATTCGACGCGTGGTTTTATTGCAAAAGGCGAAATATTCGATATAGAGAATAATCTTCTAGCAACAGGTGAAGGAAAATACTTTAAGATGCCATTTGAAAAAGTGTTTTCCAGTGACAGCACTCATCATGAAGAAATGTGTTATGAAATTCCAATGAACTATGAATACTTGGATTTTCCACCTATAATAAAATAAAAGAACTTTCCTCCTTTATTAACATTTTCATTCGTTATAAGAATACAATGTATTAGTCACAAAGGAGGAATTTTTATGTGCAATTTATGTGGTTGCAACAATGGTTGCAACAACGGTTTTAATTCTAGGCAAGGTTTTAACATTGCAAGCTATTCTTGTGGTAATCGTTCTTGCAATAATAACCCTATAATAATTCGTGGACCTGTTGGCCCTACGGGTGCAACGGGAGCAAGAGGTCCTATAGGTCCACAAGGAGCAACCGGCGCTACTGGTCCTCAAGGTCCTGCTGGCCCAACGGGTGCTACAGGCGCTATCGGTCCTCAAGGTCCTGCTGGCCCAACGGGTGCTACAGGCGCTACTGGTCCTCAGGGTCCTATCGGTCCTACGGGTGCTACAGGTGCAATCGGCCCTCAGGGTCCTATCGGTCCACAAGGTCCTGCTGGCACAAGCGATGCTGTTTATGCTAACTTAAACGGAACGACTGCTACGAGTGGCGCGATTATTCCAATAGCGCTTGACACCGCAACCCCGACTGCTACTATGAGTGTTTCTGAAAACGCTGTAAACATTGCAGATGCTGGCACTTATTTAGTTTCCTTTTTTACTAATGGTTCTGTGCCAACGGGTGATTTTTCAACCTCACTTTATCAAAACGGCGCTCCAATTACAGGAGAATCGATAATTATTAGCGATAGTGTGGGTGCTGGCAGTAAAACAATTTTGGTAACAGCAGATGCTGGAGATACTTTATCTATTTACAATACTTCTGTTGATACCGCAACCTTATTGGGAGCATCACTTACCGTTGTTAAACTCGCATAAAAAATTAAGGTATAGCAATTTTGCTATACCTTTTATTTTGCCGTGCTGACAACTATTTTATTTTGTTTATCTTTATGTACTGAAATAGTTCCGACTTGGTCGGTACGATAAACCTTGCTTTCCGGACACATTGTTAAAATTAATTCAAGAACTTCGGTTTTAGGGTGACCATAAAAATTTTCTTTACCAACAGAAATAATAAAATTTTTAGGCTGTAATAAAGAAATAAACTCCCTACAAGTTGCATCATCTGAACCGTGATGTGACACTTTTAGGTAATCGACGTTCTTTAAATCAATATTTATTCCATTATTTTTTAAAATCAAATCATAAAGTCCCACACTATAATTATTAATCACAATTTTCTCTTGAGTACTACTAGCATCACCAGTAAAAACAAACTTTTTACCAAAACACTCAAAGTAAATTATAGGAGACAGGTCGTTTATTTGTCTATCCGTTGGGAATAAAGTATTTTCAAGCACGCTATAACTGCTTCCATCGATGCCTTTTGGTACTGGCGACAAAAAGGCAAAGACATAGTTTTCAGTTTGAATAGCACAAGAATAATCAGAAGTCACACTTTGAATTTGCTTTGATTCTATTAATTCCAGTACGCTTTGATAGTGTTCAAAGTTGCTCATTAAGGAGTCAGCAACATGTGGCAAATACATTGTTTTGATATTAAACTTATTGATAATATCCTTCGCGTTTCCTATGTGGTCAAGGTCTGGATGAGTTAAAATAAAATAATCGATAGTGTTAACAGAATACGCATTAAGTATATCCATAATCCTATTGCGATTTTCAGCATATACGTCATTTATCCCACAATCAATTAAAAGATTTTTCCCATCAGGTAGTCTAATAAAAATACAATCGCCCTGCCCAACGTCAATATAATTTACCGAAAAATCGTTATGTACACCAATTTGTTTTATAGGTGGCAATTCATCTTGGTCACAACCTACACACAAAATGCTTATAATAACTGTCAAAATGTAAATAAAAAATTTAGCAGTCTTTCCTCTTTTGTAAAACATTTCCACTCAACTATTTATTTTTCTTAAAAGTTAATCTTTCAATATCTTCTTTTATTTTTGGTATAAAACTAAGCGCATGGTGATAGCCAATATCATACATTTCATTACCACGCCAAAATGCAACTGCGCTATATCCACTTAAGTCAGGGTGCAACATAGTGTTGCTAAACTGATACCCTTTTGACCAAGGCTCTTTTATCTCAGACTTATAAGTAGGAAATATTTTTGACAAGATACTAGGTTTTGCATCTCTTGTTGAAAGGTCAATCCCAACTATATAATCAGCGCCCATTTCCTTTACTAAATCTGCAGGTATAGAGTTTGTGAATGCCCCATCAACATATCTAACCCCATCTATTACAACAGGCTTAAAATAAGGTGGAATACTACTAGATGCACAAAGCGCCTTCGCAACGCTACCACTAGAAAACACGTGTTCTTTTCCACTTTCCAGCTCGGTTGCAACGGCTTTAAATGGCTTCCTTAATTCTTCAAAATTCGTAGCACCTATTTCTCTATTTATTACGTTAAACATGCCAAAAGTATCCATATTTAACATAAAAGAACTTTTAATCTCGCCAAAATCTATACGCATTAAAAGCTCGATTATATCGGTAGAAGTATAACCTGCCGAATAAAATGCACCGACAACGCTACCTATACTTGTACCTGCAATCACGTCAAACTCAATTCCATTTTCTTCAAAAGCTTTCAATGCCCCTAAATGAGCAAAGCCCTTTGCCCCACCAGAGCCAAGAGCTAAGCCGATTTTTGTTTTTTTGGGTTTATTTCTTCTAAAAAGCCAACCGAACAAGCCCATTATTTCCTCTCTTATTTTTTTACCAATTTCTATTTATCCACGTTTGGTTTTCTCTTCGCAATTTTTATCAAAACCACAACGAGTAAAATTAAAGCTAAAGCAAATAAAGCATAAAGGATATAGTCTAACACTTCTATGCTCCACAAAAACAAACAAATTTCTGCTAATATAGATATAATCAGTCCTGCGACTAAATTACCAAGAACAACGGGTAATATCGCATCTTTAAGCTTTAGGTTAAAAAACACTGCAATAGCAGTACCTGTCCAAACCCCGGTCATCGGCAAAGGAATAGCCACAAAAATAAACACACCTAGCTTTTTTAAGTAGTCACCGCTTTTCTTTTTGTTCTTTTCTGTCTGAGCCGACAAAGTCTCTTCTGCCTTACTATTAAAGTAATCTTCTATCTTAAATGCAAGACGAGAAAATATTTTTATTTTCTTGATTAAATTTAGTATGGGCTTTAATAAAAAATATATAGGAAAAAAGACCAAAGTAGAACCCAAATATGCAAAAAGGAAAGCATAGAAAAAGTCAAAGCCCACTCCACGTGCAAAAACAATGCCTCCTTTTAATTCTATTAGTGGCACAAAACTCATTATTAAGGTTGCCCACAAATCATTTCCAACTAACTCTTTGATAAATTCTACCATATATCCCCTAAAAAATTGTGTTTTTTGTTAAAATGCAGTATAATTATGAAAAGTGATTGTTTCGCCAAATGCAAAACGATTAAAACTAAGCATTTAATTGCTTGTATTATAGTACAAATGCTAAAAAAAATCAAGTTAAATAATATTACTTAAGCGTAGGTCAAAAAATGACAACTCAAAAAATGTTATCGGTAATGCGAAAAGGCATTACAAAATACAAAATGATTAAAGACGGCGATAAAATTGCCGTGGGTGTTTCTGGTGGCAAAGATAGTGTAACATTACTAAAACTTTTAGCAGAATATAAAAGGTTTTCCCCAGAAAAATTTGAACTTATTGCTATAGCAGTCGATTTAAATTTTAAGGATAACCCAACTGATTTTGCACCTATACAAGAACTTTGCGATAACCTTAACCTGCCTTTTTATATAGAAAAGACGGATATAGGGCAAGTGGTTTTTGACGTGAGAAAAGAAACCAACCCTTGCGCCCTTTGTTCAAAAATGAGAAAAGGCGCCTTAAATAACCTTGCCAAAAATTTGGGTTGTAATAAGGTTGCAATCGGTCATCATTCAGATGATTTAATCGACACGCTTATGCTTTCACTTTTATACGAAGGAAGACTTTCGACCTTTGCACCAAAGAGTTATCTTGACAAAATGGATTTAACCCTTATTCGCCCTATGATTATGATTAAAGAAATGGATATTATATCTTTTTCAAAGACTCTTCCAGTAGTTAAAAGTTGCTGTCCTGCAAACAAACTGACAAAGCGAGAACACGTTAAAGATTTGATTAAAATTATAGGAAAAGATATACCTAACGTTAGAGATATGGTTTTTACAGCACTTATTCACCCAGAAAGATACAACCTCTTTGACAAATTTGAAAAAGACGCTGAAACAATTAATTAACTATTAAAAGCAAAATGCTACAAGAATTTCCTTGTAGCATTTTATTTATATTTTTTCTATAGTTGCAAGTACGTTTATACCTGTAATTTCTTCAAGTTCTTGTCTATCGTTAACGGTTGTGTCGAGTGAGTTTTTAATCAAGACTATTACAAAAGAAACCACAAGCCCAGCAAGTATGCCAAAAATAATAAATTTTTTCAAACTGCTGTTTTCAGTTATAACAAATCTACTATCCTCGTATTCAGAATTATCGGTTGGAATTAGTTGTATTGTAAATGCTTCCTGACCTTTTTCACCCTCAGCAAAGAAAATATTTGCCGTGTCAAAAACTGCCTTTAGTTTTTCAACAGCCACCTTTGCATCAGCATCGTTATATGAAAGCTTTGCAATCAAACTGCCCTCTTCATAATGAAAACCTATAGCGCTTCTTGAAATGGTCGTTTTGTTATATTTAACGTATTTATCATTCCCCTCGCTATCTTTAGCATTTTCATATTCTTCGTTTGCCATTTCATTGTATTTTTGGCTGGTAAAATTATCGCCTATTTGTGGCAACAACACGTCAACAGCCAAAGCGGCATGGTCCATTTCAGTGCCACCGATTAATTCGGTACGAAGTATAAATGAACGACTTGCAGTATAGGTAGGTTTTGTGAAAGCAATACTATAAGCTGAAAAGCATAAGGTCATTAACACAGTTATCATTGCTATCAAAAGCCAATTCCTTTTGATTAGTTTAAGTATAAGGAAGTCTTTTTGTTGAGTTTCAATACTATTTCCCATTTTTACCCTCCTCTACTAATTCAATACAACCTACAATCCGTACGTTTGTAATTCTTTCTAAATCTGCTTTATCTTTTATAGTGTTATCCAAAAGATGTTTAATATAAACCACAACCAATGCAAAGACAATTCCTATAGCCAATGCAATAATTATAATGGACGTTTTTGATTGATCAAGAGTTGTTCCATCAAATCCCAAATTATCGATACTTACGTCTAAAGTAAAATACCCACCGCCCTCAAGTTCGTGTTCATAAGCAAGAACTAAGATATACGCTTTTTCTAAAGCATCTTGGGATTGTGCGTCAGTATAACCTATTTGAAAAATCCAGTTCGTATCATTTTGATTTTTCTTGGTTAACGTGGTAATAGAGCTTGAATAAATAAACCTGTCTGACTTTAAAGTGCTTTCCCTATCGTACGTCTTATCAAGATAATTTTGTTGACCAGCTATTTCAAAGTCTTTAAATTGATTATAGAAATCTTTAATTTCCACATTGTCTTTCTTATATTCATCAACCCACTTTATGTAATAGGCATTCGCCCTATCTACAACAACACCTTCATCGACAAAATCTACTATTGTGTCAATGTATTGAATATTTTCACCAATAGTATTTCTATCGTTTCCTTCGACCGAAAAACTAACTCTCATATTTGCAGTATAATTTGGATGCCTAATATAAGAATATCCCACGCCACAACCCGTAGCCACAAAGATTATTACAACCATTAATAGAATGTTTCTTCTTAAAACGCGTAATATTTGTCGAATAAAACCACTTGAAGTTTGTTCTAGTCTATTTTCTTCCATAATAACTCCTAAACTTATTTATGAAAAATTGAAGCAAATCTCATTTTACGTATATATTTTAACATATTGTTGTTAAAAAACAAGACTTTTAATTTGTTTTTTTAATATTTAAGCAAAAATATTTATTTTTATGCCGTTTTTATCACTTCTTTAATCTTTTTATCCTTAATTTGTATGTTCTTATCACAAATATTGATTGCTGCTTTTTTGTGCGAAACTATTATTATTGTAGTGTCCTTAAGTTCTTTTAACTCACTAAGCACGGCTTTTTCGGTCTGTTCGTCAAGCGCGCTTGTCGCTTCATCGAGAAGTATTATAGGCGCGTTCGTAAGTATAGCACGCGCTATGGCAATTCTTTGAATCTGCCCCTCGGAAAGTCCAATTCCATTTTCCCCAACAATCGTATCAAGACCTTGTGGAAGGTCTTTTATAAACTCGCTCACTTGACTAACTTTTAATGCAAAATCAATTTCATCTTGACTTGCATCGCCGTTAATAAAAGTAATATTATCTCTTAATGAACCACTAAAGAGCATGTTGCCTTGAGGTACGTATGAAAACATTGCTCGAGTACTATTATCTATTGCAAGTTTAGATTGGTTTAATTCAAGATAAACATTACCACTATCAAGTTGATATACACCCAAAAGAAGTTTAATAAACGTGCTTTTGCCAACGCCGGATGGTCCTGAAATTGCGACAAACTCACCTTTATTAATATATACCGAGCCACCATTTAAAACCTTATCCCTATCATACGTAAAGACTGCGTCTTCTATGGCGATGCCTTTCATTTCATTATAAACTTTTTGTCTATCAATTTTTTCGATAGCAGATTCGTTTTCTATCTGCTCTATTTCCATAATGCGTTCTGCCGAGGCTAGCATAGAATAGTATTTTGGCATAATATTTGAAAGAGATGCAAAAGGGACTTGAACGTTGTTTACAAGTTGTAAAATTGCAGACAACGCACCATAAGTTATAATTCCATCTAATATCCTTACTCCACCATAAATGAGCGCGAATAAATAACCAGCACTAAAGATAAAATTATAAGTTGCATGCCCTAATACCGAATAATTGCGCCTTTTCATTCTTATATCAAAGTTTTTCTTTTGTTGTTCTTCTGATTGCTTTTCAATTTTATCATTCACAGAAAAAACTTTGACAGCCAAAAGATTTTCTATACACTCTTGCATAAATGAACGCACTTTTCCGTCTGTTTCTTGAGTTTTTTTATGCAGATTCTTTAATTTTGTACGTAATAAAGTTATGACAGCGAACACAGACAAACCTGCAATGCTAAAAGCTACTGCAAATATCCCATCCAACATAATTAGCGCAACCACGGCGCAAACAAGCCTTGCAACAGCAGACACTATAGTTGGCAAAATAGTTGCAACACCGTCGCTAACTATAACCACGTCGCTTGTTAAACGAGTCATAAGTTCGCCACTATGATATACCGATATTTTATCTTGTTTTTTATTCAAAATTGACTTAAAGAGTGCCGTTTTATACTGTATTTCAAGTTTAGCTTGAATGTGTTCTGCAAGACAATTTGTAAAAATTCTAAACACAAACTGCAACAATACAACTCCGATTATTGCGACTGCAAATGATATTAACCTTTGCATGTTTGAAGAAACTGCACTATCTATAATTTCTTTAATAAGAAACGCAAAAACTATTGCAAGTGAAGAAAAAAGCGCATTCGCAATGAGAAGAGTAACTATTTTTTTACTCTCCTTCTTCGTATTCATCATTATCCATTTTAAAGCGCTTTTTTGTTTCATCACTTTCTCTCTTCAAAGTTTACGTTCATTAAATTTTATTATATCATAATTTTAATAGTTTTTCCATATATTTTCATTTTTTTATTAAAATTATTTTTTTTGTTGCAAATATTGCTCTCTTTATGATATAATTTACACATGTTTTATCTTAACCAAAAATTCGATAATTTAATAAACTTAACTAGAGAAAAAACAGCAGATTTTGTATATTCTTATTTTTTCCCTACTTTAGTTGCTCTTATTTCCTTATTGTTTTGGATTGCAGACTTGCAGTTGATAGGTCTAACTATCGTAACACTAACGACATGTTTCGTTTTGGTCGTTTACGATGATTTTTTACCTATCATACCTCTTATGCTTATGATACCAATGTGCTTTAGAGATCCAAGCACGGCAATTTCTTCTACAATCGTGCCAATTATCATCATTTTTTCACTTTTAGTTTTAGCAATAATTTTTCATCTCATAAAGTATTCTATTACAATTAAATTTGATAAATATTCCTTCATGCTTCTTTGCATAGTCGGGCTATTTATTTTTAGTGGAATTTTTGCAATAAATTTTAACAATTATTTAAAGGCTTTTGATTTATTTATTATCTCTGCAATAGCGCCGTTAGCTATTCATCTATTTTTTTATAGCAAAGTAAAACTTAACGAAAAAATAAATTACAGAAGATATTTCTGTTTTTCTTTTATTTGCGCAATCACTCTTGCATCTATGCAGTTGTGTTACGTTTTTACCTATATCAAATTAATCGGCCCATGGCCTTTAGGAGAAATGCCAGGTGGATTTACTTGGGCTAACTCGAACCACGTTGCAAACCTAGTCTTAATTGCCGTTCCACTCTGTTGTTATATGATGGCTTCAACTAAAAGAATATGGGCGTGGTTTATTGAATTATTGTTCTTATATTTGACACTTTTGCTTTCAAGCAGTGACGGTGGTCTTGCAACTCTCGTTATCTTTACGCCGTTTATAATGTATTTTCTATATCAAAACGCATATATTATCAATAGAAAATTTTTGCGTTATGCTTACTTTATTATAATAAGTATAGCAGTCTTAATCGTGGCTATTTTGTGTCTGTTTCTCTTTGATGAACTGCTTGAATTTATTCTTAGTTCTTCATCTAGTAACGGAAGAAATTTTCTATATTCAGCAGCCCTAGAATGTTTTAAGGAAAGACCAATTTTTGGCGTGGGTTTTGGCAACGGCAAAGCGTGTGTGGAAAATATTATAGAAGTTCCAGATGCGAGAGGATTTTTTCATTCCACATTCTTCCACGTTTTAGCGTGCGCAGGCATCGTTGGTATAATAGTTTATTCAATATACTATATCGTAAGAATTAAGTATCTTATTAAAGGCGATTCTTTACTCGGCAAATTCTCGCTAATTTCCTTATTGATGTTTGCCATTTATGCCTTGATTGAAAATAGTGAGTTTAATATAGTTTTAATGTTTATGACAACCATAATAACCTTTGTGGGACTTACAAATAAAAAAGGTAGTGTTGATACACCACTACCTCTTTATGTAAAAAAATCCAAAGTTTTAATTATTAATTCTTGTTTTGTCAATTTTATATGTAGGGACTAGTTGGTGAACGAGTTCTTTCATCTCAGAGTTTTCACCACTCGCTTCCTTCAATAACATCTTTATTTTATCAAACAAATCTTCCCCGATTTCCAAAGGCTTGCCTATGGAAATCATTTTATTTTCGGTCTCTTGAAGTCCTTCTTCTTCCATCAATCTCTCTTCGTATAGCTTTTCACCCGGTCTTAAGCCTATAACTTTAATATCAATATCGACGTTTGGTTCTAAACCAGAAAGCCTAATCAAGTTTTCAGCAAGGTCATAGATTCTGACGGGTTCACCCATGTTTAACACGAATATTTCCCCACCCTTTGCATATGCGCCTGCTTGTAAAACCAAGCTTACTGCTTCAGGAATAGTCATAAAATATCTAACAATATCTTTATGAGTAACAGTTACAGGACCACCCTCTTTAATTTGCTTTTTAAACAATGGGATTACCGATCCGTTTGAGCCAAGCACGTTTCCAAACCTCACGGCAACGTATTCAGTCCCTTTATATTTTTTACCTATCGTTTGAATAATCATTTCGCAAATTCGCTTTGTTGCGCCCATGATATTTGTTGGGTTAACAGCCTTATCAGTACTGATTAAGACAAACCTTTGTGCACCATATTTACCTGCACATTCAGCCACGTTAAGCGTTCCACCAACGTTGTTCTTAACTGCTTCGTTTGGGCTAGTTTCCATGAGTGGCACGTGTTTGTGCGCCGCTGCATGAAAAACAATGTCTGGCCTATATTGTTCAAATATCGTATCGATTTTCTTTTTATCTCTAACACTTGCAATTAAGGTCAACAAATTAAGATTTGGTAACTTCCTTAAAAGTTCTTGCTGAATATCGTAAGCATTATTTTCATATATGTCGATTATAATTAAAAGTTTTGGATTATGCTGTGCAATCTGACGACAAAGCTCACTTCCTATTGAACCGCCGCCACCAGTTACAACAACTGTCTTTTGCTCAATATAGCCTAAAATATCGTCTAGGTTAACTCTAACTTGTTCTCTGCCCAAAAGGTCATCAATTCCCACCTCCTTCAAGTTAGACATACCCACTTTAGAATGGTCGTATAGCATATTGCTAACCGTTTTTATTTTACAGCCTGTCTTTTGACAGTCTAAAATAATTTTACTTACGACTTTTCTATCAGCCGATGGCATAGCAATAATAATTTCTTGAATGTTATACTTATAAGCGTAATAAACGATTTCCGAGGTATCCCCAACAACCTTAATTCCGTTAACCGACCTTTTAATCTTGTTTAAGTCATCATCAATGGCACAAACGGCTTCCATATTAGATTTAAACGTAGTACGCATTTCACGAATTAAAGCTGCGCCAGTACTCCCTGCTCCCACAATCATAACTCTAGTATATCCGTTTGCGTCTGCACGCTTATTTAGATATTTCTTAATGGAAGTTTTAAGCCTTGGCATAAATCTTGTCAAGAAAATAAAACTATAGGCAAAAAAGGTATTTATAATAGCCCACTCAATTCCTATAGGTTCTGACATGATTGCAATGAATAAATTGTAAAACAACATTAATATTGCCGAGCAACCTATTCTAATTGCCTCCCAAAATCCTGCGTACGTCCAAAGACCAGTATATAATCCAAACAGAAAATTTATTAGGCAAACCACTCCGATACCCACAATAAGGTATATGAGAGAATCTTCAATACACCACAATGCATCGTAATTTAACACTCTCATTACCACAAAAGATGATAAGGCAGTGATTAAAATATCACCTATAATGAATAAAATGGATTTTAAATATTTGTTCATCTTTCTTCCACCTAGTTAAATAACCTTGTAAATTTCTTGAGTTATCGCTTGCTTTTGCAAGCCGTTCTTCTCTAGCTGGCACTTAATACTGCCATGCTCTACAAACTGGTCTTTAATTCCTATACACTTAACTTTTGTTGAAGTTTCTTTCTCAAGATAAAAAGCTTCAACCAAACTTCCAAAACCACCGATTCTACTATTTTCTTCCAAAACAATCACCGGCTTAGAACTAATTTCCAAAAGCGTTTTTTCACAAATCGGCTTTATTGTTCGAGCTGAAATAACGCCAATCCCCTCAATTTCATTGGCTGTTTGTATTGCAAGTTCAAGCATATTAGGTCCAACGGCAAGTATATTTGCCTTTTCACCAATTTTTTCTATCCTCCAGAGTTGCTTTTCTAATGCTACGTATTCACTCACCATCGTAGAATTCTTTGGATATCTTATAGCAACCGGACAATTAAGCGACAAGGCGTATTCAAGCGCATTTCCTAATTCTTCCGTTGAATTTGGAGCTAATATTTTCATGTTTGGAATATGTGATAAAAAGCTTAGGTCGAACACTCCTTGATGCGTTTTACCATCTCTGCCAACAACACCTGCCCTATCCACGCAAAAAACCACTGGTAAATTTTGTAAACATACGTCATGCACGATTTGGTCGTACGCCCTCTGCAAAAAAGTTGAATACACGGCGATAATAGGTTTCAATCCCCCCATAGCCATTCCTGAGGCTAACGTTACGGCATATTCCTCAGCAATTCCAACGTCCATAAAATTATTAGGATTTACTTCTTCCACCAATTTTAAGCCCGTTCCGTCTCTCATGCCAGCAGTAATCGCAACGATATTTTTATCTTTTTCAATCAATGAATTAAGTTTGTTGCCAAGTGCAAGTGAAAACGAACCACTTTCACACTTAAAATCACTTCCCACACCATGATACAAATCGGCTTTTTGCTCAGCTTGCCTTAATCCCTTACCTTTTTTTGTTTTAACGTGTAAAATTACAGCCTTGTGCTTTGCAACCACTTTAACCCTTTCTAAAATAGTAGTTAATTCTTTTAAATTATTGCCATCAACCACACCGACGTATTTAAAACCAAAGTTTTCTAGATAACTATTTTTATTTAGACTTCTCTTTAAAAAATCTCTAAACCTAGTCAAGCCTCTAGTAATAAACGAATCGCCAAAAACTTTTCGCAAAGCTTTTTTACCACTTAAATATCCACGCTTTGTCGTACTCTTTGACAAATGTCGATAAAAGCCGTTTTTATTTTTTGAAATAGACATTCCGTTATCATTTAAAATAACTATAAAATTCTTTGGCTTACTTGTAGAAGAAAAGAGTGCTTCAAGGTTTAAACCATTTGATAAAGAGCCGTCTCCAACTACTGAAATAACAGTATAATTTTCACCCCTTTTATCACGGGCAATACAATATCCTAGTCCTGCCGAAATAGACGTTCCTGCATGCCCCGTTGTCATAGCGTCGTATTTACTCTCTAATATATCTGGGAAGCCGGAAATGCCACCATCTAACCTAAGGTTTTCAAATTTATTTTTTCTATCCGACAGTATCTTGTGTGCATAACACTGATGCCCTACGTCAAAAATAAGCCTGTCTTTTTTCAAATCAAAAACTTTATATAACGCAACGGTCGTTTCAACAATACCTAGGTTTGAAGATAGATGTCCACCGTTTTTCTTAACGGTTTCAAGGATTTGCTCTCTAACCTCGTCTGCAAGAATTTCCAATTCTTTATTATTCAATTTTTTAACGTCTAAAGAATTTTCTATTTGCGCCAATATGCCCATTTTTACTCCCCAAAAACTTGCCGTTTTCTACTTTCAGCATAAACAACCCCACACTATATCACATTGAATTATATTATAAATACTTAAAAATGTCAATGCGCTAATAAAAAAATGTATGGTTATAGTAGCTTTTTGAACTAGATATGTGCATTTCACATACAAATTATATGCATTTACCACAAAATAGACAACTTTTGACAAATTAAACTTGACTTAAGCAGATACATAAGTTAAAATAATAAAAAACTTTATGGTGGAAGTATGTTAGACAATAAAACTATAACTGAGTATGCAAAATTAGTTGTGAAAATCGGTGTAAACCTACAAAAAGGACAGGGCTTAGAAATTTCTTGCCCTATTGAAAAAAAAGACTTTGCCGTCGCCCTAACAAAAGCTGGATATCTTGCAGGTGCAAGCATAGTTAGAGTGCGTTGGAACGATGAAGATATTGATAAACTTACCTACACTTATGCTGACACAAAAGCATTGACAAATATTTCTAAATGGTTAGTTGATAGCAAAAACGAACTCGTGGAAAAAAACTTTTGCTATATAGCCGTTTCTGCTGATAACCCAGAGGCGTTTAAGGACATTGAGCCTGAAAAATTATTCGCAGTCAGCAAAGCTAAAAGCAAGGCGCTCAAAAAATATTCAGACAGCATAATGTCAAACGCTATAAGATGGTGCATAGTTTCCGTTCCAACTAAAGAGTGGGCAAAAAAGGTTTTCCCTTCATCATCTAATCCAGAACAGGAATTATCTAACCAAATTGAAAAGGCAATGCGTTTAGACGCATACAATCCTATAGAAGCTTGGCAAGAACATATTGAAACCTTAAATAAGCGTGCAAACTTTTTGAATGAGCAAAGATTTTCTTTCCTTTTGTTTAAAAATGCAAAAGGCACGGATTTAAAGGTTGGCTTAAGCCAAAACCACGTTTGGTTATGCGCTGAAGAAAAAGCAAAAGACGGTTTTAAATTTGTTGCAAATATGCCAACAGAAGAAATTTTCACTGCCCCACATAAAGACCGAGTTGACGGCGTGCTTAAAAGTGCAATGCCGTTGTGCGTAAACGGACAAATAATAGACAACTTTACCATTGAATTTAAAAAAGGCAAGATAGTTAGTTTTAGCGCAGAGAAAAGCTACGAGGCGTTAAAGCGATTGATTGAAACGGATAACGGCACTAGAAGGCTTGGCGAAGTTGCCCTAATTGGCAAAAACTCGCCTATTGCAAAAAGCAACGTGCTTTTCTATAACACCCTGTTTGATGAAAACGCTAGTTGCCACTTAGCTATAGGCAAAGCATACCCAACCACTATTTTAGGTGGAGACAAATTAACCATTAGCGAACTCAAAAAACTAGGCGCAAACGACTCAACCGAACACGAAGATTTTATGATTGGAACGCCCGACCTATCAGTAATAGGCGTAAAAGAAAACGGCGAAAAGATACAACTTTTTGCTGATGGAGAATGGGTTATCTAAATTAATCTTGTACGAAATGCTCTTTCTTTGTTTAAAATAAAACTTTATAAAACACGAAAAAACTCGGCAGGTTGCCGAGTTTTTATCTTTAGTTTTTTCTTTTATGCAAGTTTTTCTTGCGTCATAAGTTCTTCTTCAATTTTTTTCTTTTCCTTGTTTGCGCTAGTAATTACAAACTGCATTATAACAACGGTAATTAACATCAACACAGCACCTGCATAAAAAGCAGGAACGTAAGAACCAAAAATATCGAAAACAAAGCCCATTAGTGGCGAACCCAAAGCATAGCCTGCAGTGTTTACCGAAACGCAAATGCCAAGCATTTTTGCATATTCTTTTCTGCCAAATAGGTCGCCAGCATAGATAGGCAACATTATGGTTTCAAGTGGCAAAGCAATATCTGCCAAAACCAAATACATGAAACATAAAATTATGCCGATAGTACTTGGACCTATAAACGCCATCAAGCCCATTGCAAAAAATGCACAGATATAATTTATGGTCATCGTAAACCTTAGGCCTTTTTTATCATACATATAACCCGTTAAGAATTTCGTGCAAGTTAAAATAATCATACTCACAGTTGTAACTATTTGTCTTAAAGCTGGAGGAATTCCCACTTCTTCCATTTGAGCATTGAAAACACCCGTAATACCTTGTATAACAACGCCCGTAAGAAAAATACAAATCATTGCCAAATAGAAATAAGTTTTCTTAAAAGCTGTTTTAGATGAGATGCCCACCCAATTATCGCCTTTCTGATTCTTTTGTGGAATGCTGTCTTCTTCTAGCTTTTTATCTTTAATAAAAATCACTGCAAGCACACCAACAACGGCAACGGTAATCGCAATAATAAAGAACGCCGTCTTATATCCCGTTACGCTTTGCTCCATAATAGGCATAAATAGATTGGTTGCAAGAGCACCACCAAGCCCGTTAGTTGCAAGGATAAAACCCATAACTGTTCCACGATTTTTCTTAACCCACTTGTTGATAATATAACCAATCATAGTGGTCGTTGTCCAAGCAAGCCCCAAGCCCAAAAGTGCGCCTGCAATATAAAATTGCCACAATTCTGTTGACACACCGTATAATACCATAGAGCCAATTAAAGAAACAAAGCCTAAGCTCATAAGTAGTTTTATACCAAGTTTCATAACTAGCGTGCCAAAGAAGATATTAACCACGGCCGTGGTAACGTATCTAAAAGTATCGCTAATACCAAAAGGTCCACGTTCTAACCCCGTGCCTGCCAAAATTTTAGGCAAGAAAATGCCCTTTGTTGAACTGCAAAAGCCAAGGCCCAAGCAAATTGTAAGCGCACATACGCCGATTATAACGTACTTATAATCAAACTTTATATTTCGTTTTTCTTTTAAACATTGATTATCCATACCTTGCTCCTTTTTTCGAGTATATTTTAGCACTTAAAAAATTATATAGCAAACAATTAACCCTATTTAAAAGCATTTTATCTTAAAAATTTTTAAGCACTTGCTTTTCTTAAAAAAATTTGTTACAATCAAAAGGTAAAGGATAAAATTATGTATAATTTTTTTGTTAGAAAAGAAAATTTTTTAGGCGATAAAATTCGCATTGGTGGAACTGACTATAATCATATTAAAAACGTTTTGCGTATGAAAGAAGGAGAGCAGTTTTTAATTAGTTTTGACGGGAAGTCAAGCCTTTGTGAATTAGAATATTTTGAAGACGACTGCGTTGTTGCAAGCATTATTGAAAGTGATTTTTCTGACACGTCTCTTCCTATTGAAATTTATCTATTCCAAGGTCTTCCAAAAAGCGATAAGTTAGAACTTATAATCCAAAAGGCCGTTGAACTAGGTGTAACTAAAGTTATTCCCGTTCAAATGGAAAGGTGCATTGCCAAAATAGAAGCAAATAAAGTAAAACAAAAAACAGAAAGGTTCAATGCCATTGCAGAAAGTTCTGCAAAACAAAGCAAGCGCACTATTATCCCTACCGTGAATGCTCCCCTTAACTTTAAAGATGCTTTGGAAATGGCGAAGGGGCTCGATATTCTTCTCGTTCCATATGAGAACGAACAAGGAATTCTTTCAACTAAAGACGCTTTGTCTAAAATCAAAAAAGGCGATAAGGTAGGCGTTTTAATTGGTCCAGAAGGTGGTTTTTCACAAAGTGAAATTGACCTTGCAAGAACAGTAGGAAAATCAATCTCGCTCGGCAAACGAATTTTAAGAACGGAAACGGCATCAATCACTGCATTATCCATGCTTATGCTACACGCCGAAATGAATTTAGAATAATTTTTAGACAATAAAAAATCACCGAATTTTCGGTGATTTTTTGTTTTACATTTTCGCTTTTATTTTTTTATTATATCGTATAATTCCTATAACTGCAGATACCATAGACACAATTTCGTTTAACATTCCACCAATCGAGAACACTATAACGTTGTAAATTAATGCGAGTGCACAAGTAAACAAAAGGCTGTAGCGGAAACTTTGTGGCGAGCAAGCACCCGTACAAAAGGAATTTACCGCAAGGCAAACCAACATTAACCACGTGTACCAACCTTCCCAAGAGAAAACTGCAAACACACAAACTAAAATAGCAAAGAAAAGTGGAAAAACGTATTTTCTAAGCGTTTTATTAGTTATCTTACCTTCAGTAAAATAGAAAAATATCGTTCTTACAAGACAAACCGCGTTCAAAACTGCACCTGATAGTGCGTTTATCATAAAGTATTGCGTTGAAATGAGTGCAACTCCCAACATTTGTAATAGCAGGAGCGATTTTCTGTTCTTCATCTGATAAGCGGAAAACAGCGCTACAACACCAAGTATTCCAATTATCTGCCCTATAATTTCAATCGTTGTCATAATATTTATAGTCCTTATAATAAAATTCATTATTTAGAGCGAATACGATTTACCTTTCCACCCAAGCAATTTACTTTTTTTAATTTAAATATTTCGTAAAATCTGCCTTAACCTTTTCAAAAAGTTCAGTTGCGCTTTCCATATCCTTGCACTTTAATGAATAGTAAACTTTGAGTTTTGGTTCTGTCCCACTTGGGCGAATACAGATAAAGCTTCCCCCTTCAAGTTCATAATAAACGGCATTAGTTTTAGCAGTGTCAAAGTTTTCAATCTTTCCGTCAGCCGTCCTCAACTGTGCCTTACTATAATCTCTCGTTGCAATTACTTTTAAACCACCAACTTCATCTATTTGAATTTCCTTCATCTTGTCAACCACTGCGTTCATCTCTTTCATTGCGTTAAGCCCACTATAAGCCGTGCTAACGTTGGTATCGAACACAAAGCCGTATTTATCGTAAATTTCCATTAACTTTTGATAGATGCTCACGTTGTGGTAGGTATAATAGCACACCATTTCAGCAAATAACATACTTGCAACCACAGCGTCCTTATCCCTACAATGTGTTCCACGCAAATATCCACAACTTTCTTCAAAACCAAATATATATTCTCTTTTACCAGTATCGTCAAGTTGTTTTATCTTTTCACCAATATACTTAAAGCCAACAGGTGTTTCAATGATTTCAACGCCATAATCGTCTGCAATGAGTTTTGCAAGCGACGTGGTAACAAAACTCTTAACCACAAAACCCTTTTTACTGAGTTTTCCGTCTGTTTTAAGTTTATTTAAAATATAATCTAAAAGCAATGCACCGATTTGGTTGCCTGATAATGCAAAGAATTCACCTTTATCATCCCTTATAGCAACACCAAGCCTGTCGCAGTCTGGGTCAGTGCCAAACACAACGTCAGAGTTCTTAAAATCAGCCATTTTTATAGCTAAAGTTAGCGTTTCTTTTATTTCTGGATTTGGAACTTCAACCGTGCTAAACTCACAGTCCTTAACCGTTTGTTCAGGAACTAGAGTTGCAAAAATACCAAGTTTTTTTAGGATTGTGGTAACAGGGATATATCCACTTCCGTGAACAGGCGTGTAAACTAGCTTAATCGTTTTGCCCACTTTTTTTACTTCTTTTTTAGAAAGACATAGTTTTTTGATTGTCTTATAATATTTTTTATCTAGAGAATTTTTAACAGCCTTTATATATTTTGCTTTGTTTTCATCGCACAAAATTTTATCGCTTAAAGGATTGCCTATTTGGTCGATAAACTTAACTACTTCTGCCGTTGCTTCAGGTGACATTTGTGCCCCGTCTTCTCCATAAACTTTATAGCCGTTATATTCTTTTGGATTGTGACTTGCAGTTATCATAATGCCTGCAATGGTCTTTAATTCCCTAACTGCATAAGAAAGCATTGGTACAGGATGAACGTCTGGAAAAAGATATGCGTTTATACCATTAGACACCAATACGAGTGCAGAAGCATATGCAAATTCGTATGAAAGCCTTCTTGTATCGTAAGATATAACAACACCACGCTTCTTTGCACTTTCTCCAAGAGTTTTTATGTACTCAGATAAACCTTGTGTAGCTTTTTTTACTGTGTAAACGTTTATCATATTGGTTCCAAGCCCAATAATACCACGCATTCCTGCTGTACCAAACTCAAGATCTTTACCAAAGCGATATTCTATTTCTTTTTCGTTTGTTTCTATATCTTTAAGTTCAGCAATTTCCTTTTCATTTAGAAGTTTGCTTGAAAGCCAATTCTCATAAATCGATTTATACATATTCTCTCCCATATCACGTTGATCAAACGCTTATTATTCTATTATTATAATTATTATACTAATAAAAGCAAGATATGTCAAAGAATTTTCTTTTTTATTCAAGTTTAATTGTTTTTTAATGTAAAAAATTATTTTAAATAAAATTTTAAAAATTATTTTGTAAACAGTTGACATTAAAATAACATTTTGATATAATTCATAGGCATTGTTTACAGAAACTGGGTGCGGGTGTAGTTCAATGGTAGAATTCCAGCCTTCCAAGCTGGCTGCGTGGGTCCGATTCCCATCACCCGCTCCAAACAATATTATCTCTTTCAATAAGTTGGGGACAAAAAGGTATGCACCTGTAGCTCAGCAGGATAGAGCATCGGCCTTCTAAGCCGAGGGTCAGGGGTTCGAATCCCTTCAGGCGCACCAGAAATGGCGGGCGTAGCTCAGTTGGTTAGAGCGCAAGATTGTGGTCCTTGAGGTCGTGGGTTCGATTCCCATCGCCCGCCCCATTGAGTAGGGGTGTCGCCAAGCGGTAAGGCACTGGATTTTGATTCCAGCATTCGTAGGTTCAAATCCTGCCACCCCTGCCAATTTGATTCATTAGCTCAGACGGTAGAGCACGTGACTTTTAATCACGGTGTCCGGGGTTCGAATCCCCGATGGATCACCATATATCACATGCAAAAGTGATATATATCTGCCATTAGCTCAGTTGGTAGAGCACCTGACTCTTAATCAGGGTGTCCGGGGTTCGAGTCCCCGATGGCGGACCACGTCGAAGCAAGGCCTATGGTCTTGCTTTTTGTTTTTTACAAAAAGCAAAGACTTGTCTGCCTGCATCTCCTCTATCGCAAAAAGTTCTTCGATACTTTTTGCGAGTTTTTTATTTTTTCTTTTTCGCCGAGGGGCGAGAATATGGAGCCACGAGCATAACGAAGTGTTTTTGCATAGCAACAGCATATTAAAACTTTCCAAAAAGTATTTTTAAAACTTTTTGGAATAAGGAGAAGCAACGAAACGATTTTATGTTTTGACTGATGCCAAAACATTTTGAGTGAAGTTTGCTTTGACGCAGGTCGCACAGGCGAGAGTCCCCGATGGCGTTTTGTAAATTGTTTAACAATTCTAGTTCTTCGATACTTTTTGCGAGTTTTATATTTATTTCATTTCCACAATATTTAAAAGGAATAGCAATTTTTTGCTATTCCTTTTTTAGTTTTTTTTCTTTGCTTATTCTTTGCTCTTTTTTAATTGTCAAGCACGCTTTTTTGCCAAACAACTTTTTCACTATCAACTTCAATTGGCAAACCATCAAGTGTATTACCTTCAAAAACAATTAAAGATGTTTCTGCTGTTGAATTTGCTTTGATAACTTCCCCATTATTCTCTTTGCTTCCATCAATATATGAAAACGCATTATTCTTAATTGTAACGTCGCCTTTTATATTTGTAAACCTTATAGCTCTACTATATGTATCTCTAATATCATTTCCTTCAATAACTATATTCCCATAAATACCATCAAGACTTCTATTATTTATTTGAATTGCGTTATAATCACATCCTGAAATATTATTGTTTTTAATTGTAACGCCATTAACGTCATAGAGATTAATCTTTGTTTTGTTTACCTTATTAGAATAAGTTGTGAAAGTGCAATTTTCAATAGTCGTGTTAGAAATGGTATTTATTTGTGATACTGGTCTTGCGTTAACTTCATCTAAACCATCATAAGAATTTGCCCTAATATTTATGCCTGCCCCATCAACAAAAGTACAATCTTTAATAGTGAGCCTATCCGTTGAACAGTTTACAACGTGTAAATCATCGGTAAATTCAATACCAATAATCGTGATACCTGCTGGCATTACGTCAGTGAGTTTATTAGCGTTTTCCGAGCCCTTACCACTATTAATCATAATCCCATCGATTATAGTTCCCTCTTTGCCCATAATTGTAATATTTTCATCAAAATGGTTTAAATCATTAATTTCAATACGACCAAAAGGATAACCATTGTCTAAAACTAAAAGCCTATCCTTTTCACCTTTTTTTTCAAGAGCTTGAAGCAAATCGTAAATATTATCTATAAACGTGTAATCGCTAAACGCTGTCTTTTGAGTTTGAGAACATTCACACTTTGCTATTTGATAGACAGTATTATCTTCCATAGCATAAGTAAGATGCTTATAATTGTGGTGATGCCACAACTCTTTGAATTTTGCAACCAACGTAACATCTTCCATCACTTCAAATTCATAAGGATTTGCACTTGCTTTTAGTTCGCCCTGCGAATACCAACCCAAAAATTCATATCCTTCATCTGAAGGCGTGGCAGTCAATGTCACCGTCTTTCCCAATTCAACCTTTGCCCCACTTTCGCAAGAACCACTCACACTGCCGTGTGAAGCGTTTTCCGTGCTAAAAGCAATAACGTATGTTTGGGTTTGTGTTTTTTTACAAGCAATCATCGTTAAAGATAGCAACGCCATTATAACCATTAATGTGGTTAAAAAAAGTATAGCAACTCTTCTTGTATTGTTTTTCATTTTATCACCCATACAATTAAATAATTTTTTAATAATTATAACTGAACAACTTTGTTTTTGTCAATATCAAAAAATAAATAATGCCAATAATTTTAAATTTTAGTTGCAATTTTACCAGTAAACAATATATAATAATTATATGGATAAAATTTTTAACAAAAACGATTATACAATTTCTAATAAAAAATACAAAGTTATTATAGATACCGACCCAGGCGTTGATGATGCCGCCTGCCTTCTTTATGCTTTTTTTGATGAAAACATCGAAATCAAACTTTTAACTTCAGTTGTTGGCAACACTTCGCTTGATAAGACCACGAGAAATCTTTTGCACCTTATGGATAAGTTTGGCATAAACCTTCCAGTTGCTAAAGGTTCACACAAAGCTATGGAAAGGGAAAGTATTAACGCTGAGTTTATTCACCAAGAAGAAGGTTTGGGTGGCTATATCCCCGATTGCGTTGGAGATTGCAAACTCTTGGATATTGACGCCGTCAATGCGATGTATAAAGTCTTAAGCGAGGGCGACGGAGACATTATCCCAATAATTTTAGGGCCACAGACAAACATTGGCTATCTATTAAAAAAGCACCCTGATATAAAGGATAAAATTCCACAAATCGTGTTTATGGGTGGGTCACCGTTCGGAAATCCAAATTATCCAGACCATATTTCATTTAATATTTCTTCAGACCCAGAAGCATTTAACATCGTGCTTGAAAGCAAAATTCCACTCATAATGGTTCCCTCTGACGTAGGCAGAAGAAAAGCACATCTATCCGAAGATTTTGTCAAATCATTGAGCGAAATTAACCAAGCGGGGAAAATGCTTGCAAGTATGTATTCAAAGTATTGGGAGCCAGATTACCCAGATAAAAGAATTGCAACCAACGATACTTTGGCACTCTTTGCTCTTGTTTATCCAAAAATGTTTAAATTTGAACGGGTTAGCGTTAAAGTTGACCTTGAGCATACACCAGGAAAAACTTTTGTTGATTTTGACGGGGTTGGCAACACCTTAATTATGGTTGACGTGGATAGAGAAGCGTTTTTAAACTTGTTGGTTTCTGATCTTAAAAAAATTAAAGTTGTATAAAGATGAGAGCAATTTTGCTCTCATCTTTTTTAATCTTATAAAAGTATAAAATTTTTCGCTTTTACCTTTGTTTTTTTAGCTTTTTATGTTACAATGAATATAAATGAGGAGAAATTATGCTAAAGAGATTTTTATCATACTATAAACCCCACAAGTTAATGTTTACGCTCGATATGTTGGCATCGCTTTTCGTATCTCTTCTCGGCATGCTATACCCTATTATCACGAGATACATGTTAAACGATTTTATTCCTAATAAAAACGTTGAACTCATAATCACATTTGGCATTGCACTTTTTGCAATTTACGTTTTAAGATTATTATTAAACTACTTTATTCAATATTACGGGCATATTATAGGCGTTAAAATGCAAGCACAAATGAGAAGCGATATGTTTAAGCACCTTCAAAAATTACCTTATAAATTTTATGACAACAATGAAACGGGCAAACTTATGTCGCGCATGACAAACGACCTAAACGACGTGAGCGAACTTGCACATCACGGTCCTGAAACGCTTATAATTTCAAGTATTTCACTTATTGCGGCGTTTATTTACCTTATGACTATAAACGTAACGCTGACATTAATTATATTCTTGTGCGTTCCTTTTTTGCTTATAATTTCATTTTCCGTTCGCAAAAAAATGCGCAATGCGTTTATGGAAAGCAGAAAGGCAGTTGCACAAATTAATGCGTCTTTAGAAAGCAGTATCTCGGGGATAAGAGTAACTAAGGCATACACAAACTCTAAAACCGAACTAGAAAAATTTGAAAAGGGCAACGATAATTTCGTTGGAGCAAGAAGAAAAGCATATCACTATATGGGGCTTTTTCACTCGATTTCAACTTTTGTTACCGAAATTTTTAACGTTGTCGTATTAATTGCAGGTGGCTTGTTCTTATATGCTGGAAAGATTGAACTTGGCGACTACTCTGTCTTTATCGTTTCTATTAATATTTTCTTAGCACCAATTCGCCAACTTATAATGTTTATGGAACAATTCCAAAATGGAACGACTGGTTTTCAACGTTTTATTGAGGTAATTGACACTCCTATTGAACAGGATAACCCTAACGCAAAAGATATAAATGACGTGCAGGGTAAAATAGAGTTTAAGAACGTGACTTACGGCTATGGCGAAGAAGGAGACGTTCTCAATAACCTATCGTTTAAGATTGAAAAGGGCAAAATTTTTGCACTTGTAGGCTCAAGTGGTGGTGGCAAAACAACAATTTGTCATTTGATACCTAATTTTTACAAGGTGGAAAACGGAGATATTTTAATTGACGATATAAGCATAAGAGATATCACAATGGAATCTTTAAGAAAGAACGTTGGCATAGTTCAACAAGACGTTTACCTTTTTAACGCAAGCATAAAAGACAATATTTTATATGGAAACCCAGACGCCACCGATGAAGAAATTGTCCTTGCAGCAAAACGCGCAAACATTCACGATTTTGTTTTAACACTTGAAAATGGTTATGATACCGTTATTGGTGAACGTGGGGTAAAACTTTCTGGTGGACAAAAACAAAGGCTTTCTATTGCAAGAGTTTTCTTAAAAAATCCACCTATACTCATTTTAGATGAAGCGACAAGCGCACTTGATAATTCTACCGAAATTTTAATCCAACAAGCTTTAGATGAACTCTGCAAAGGCAGAACTACAATAGTAGTTGCTCATAGACTTTCAACTATAAAAAATGCAAACACGATTGCAGTTGTTGAAAACGGCAAAATTATTGAACAAGGCACTCACGATGAATTGATTAGCCTAGGTAGAAAATACAAAACCTTGTATAGCCAACAATTAAGAGATTAATTTATAAATATTAAAGGCACAACTTAAACGTTGTGCCTTTTTAGTTGTCTTGCTAAAATTATCGAAAAACTTTTCACAATTAGAGTTGCTTGCTCCTAATTCGAATCCCTGTCACGCCACTTTATTGAAGATAGGGATTCGGGCGACTTTTGAGTTGCTTTCTTGACGGACTAGCCCTACGGAGCGATAGCGTAGTAGACTGCGACCTTCGCAGGTCAGGCAAACCGTTATCGGTTTGCAAAAAGAAAAGGACACCTCTTGGTATCCTTTTCTTTTTTGTGGAGCTGGTGACGGGATTCGAACCTGCGACCTGCTGATTACGAATCAGCTGCTCTACCGACTGAGCCACACCAGCATTATATTATTAAATTATGCAAACTAAAATAAAACGTTTTGTTTTTTATCGTATTAGTCGGTAGAGCCTAAGGCTCTTCCAAACTTCGAGCATAGCTCTCGTCGGCTTTGGCTACAAACAGTTCACTGGACTGTTTGTTTAACGCGTCGGCCCAACTGAGCCACACCAGCACTATGCTAATATTTAGTTGCCTACATATATTAGCACAAATCTTATAAAATCGCAATCATTTTCACCCAAAAAATTAAAACTATTCTGCAATTAATTGTTTAATTGTCTTTGCATAAGCCTTTCCAGCCTCGTACCCTTTTTGAATTGCAATATCAATATCTTTGAATTTATATTGGTTCATATCACCAAGTTCCGGCTCAATAAAGAGGTCTGGCTTAAGTTCGCGCATAGAAACTTTTGTAAACTCACTGTCAAGGATATCGAAGGTTCGCCACATAAGCGTAAACATATTATATTTTTTATCATTTTTTCTTACTTTTCCCAACACGTCAACGGCAACAACGACGTCTGCCCCCATATTTCTAACTGATTGAACTGGCACACGACATAAAACACCCCCATCTACAAGAAGCTTTTCGCCCATTTGTACAGGTTTAAATATAGATGGAATAGAAGAACTTGCAACTACGGCAGAACAAACGTCAGCATCCTTTTCTTTAAGCTCGACAAGTTCACCGTTAATAACGTCGGTTGCAACGCAACTAAAAGGGATTTCTAATTCTCCGAAAGTAGTTTTTCCTAAATATTGATGTAATTTTTTTTGCATTTTTTTAGAACGAAGAAGGGCACCATTTTGAATTGGTGCTAAAGACAAATCAAACAAGTCACTAAATTTAAGTTTTTTTACGATTTGCTCCATATGGTGAGTGGTATAACCTTTAGCGTAACAAGACCCTATAACTGAGCCCATAGAGCACCCACTAATAAAATCAGGGACTATCCCTTCTTCTTCCATAGCCCTTAAAAATCCTATATGAGACACTCCTCGACTACCACCCGAACCTAATGCAAACCCCAATTTTTTTGCCATTTTTATTTCCTTTTTAATATAATTTAATATATGATACCCAAAATTTATCGTTTAATTACTAAGATAACTATATATTAACATAACATTTTTTTATTTTCAAGCAAATAGTTGTAATTTAAAATACATTTTGTTATAATAAATTTATGAATTATCATATTGATACTGGTTTAATCAAAGAAAAATTTAAAGTTGATTGCGAATGTCCACTCTGCGAAATTCAAAAGGTTGTTGAAGAACAATTTTTGCACGAATTCTTAAACGATGCCGTTATGGAGGACAACACTCGAATTAAGGTTGGACAATTAGGTTTTTGCGACAAGCATTTTGACATGCTTTTTTCTCGCCCAAACAAACTTTCTGTTGCTCTGCAAGTTAGAACGAGGGTGGAAAAGTTGCAAGCACAGTTTGGCGAAATTACTTCGGTAAAACAAGGCTTAAAATACGCTAAAGAACTTGAAAAGGCATCTTCTACTTGTATTATTTGCGACTTGCTTAATGAGAGTATGACCAAATACTATAAGACCATTGCACAAATGTATGCAAACGAAAAAGATTTTTTTAAAACTCTTATTGGTACAAAGGGCTTTTGTATTAAACATTACACAGAACTTATTAAGCATTCAAAGTGTGCGAGTGTCTTTGCAAAAGACTATCTTAAAACTTTGAGTGGCGTTCAAATACGAAACCTTGAAAGAATTCAACTAGATCTAAAAAAATTTTGTGATAAACACGACTATCGAAACGCTAACGAGCCACTTGGCACGGCTGAAACGGCTCTTCCACGTATTCGCACAAAGCTTTACGGAAAGAAGTATGATTAATTAAAAATTTTTACTGGGTACGATTATGAAAAAAACTTTTATTAACGAAGTTAAAAGATATGCTTTTATGGTTTTAGGATGTTTGTGTTACGCACTTAGTCTTAAGGCCTTTTTAGAGCCAAACAATATTACTGGTGGTGGAGTCAGTGGTGCTGCTTCGCTTATCCACTTGGTTTCAGGTTTGCCAACCGGTTTATTTATTGCTGGTATTAATATCCCAATACTAATATTAGGCTTTAAGAAAATGGGCTTTAAATTTATTTTTAGATGCTTTATCACAACAGCCTCTTTAAGTTTAGCCACAGAATTTTGGTTTTGGGTTTTGCCAGAACCTGAAATTTTACTAACAAAAATTACTTCAGACGGCATCTTAGCTGCTCTTTACGGTGGAATTTTGCAAGGCGTTGGCATAGGCTTATTTATTAAGTACGAAACGAGCAGTGGTGGAACTGAACTTTTAGGAAGACTCACTCACGGCTTAATCCCACTCGGTACTATAGCAACCCACGTTGCTGTTTTAGATGGGATAGTAGTGCTTATGGGTGCTATCGTGCTTTCTAAAATAGAGAACATTTTGTTCGCTTTGATTTTAATTTTCGTAAGTGCAAAAGTTACTGACTTAGTGGTTATGGGCTTTGGCAAATCTAAACTTTGCTACATTATTACCGAAAAGGCTGAGGAGATTGCAAATTTCTTAATTTCACACAGCCCACGTGGCGTTACGCTCGTTAACGGCGAAGGTATGTATAGCAAAACCGAAAAGGGTGTTTTACTCACTTGCGTAAAGTTCAATCAAATAGTATTGCTTAAAAAATGGATTAAACAACTTGATGAAAACGCTTTCGTTATCGTTACCGACGCAAACGAAGTTTACGGCAAAGGTTTTAATCATATATAATATAAAAATATAAGGAATCGTAAAATGACAAAATTTAAGGCTAACAACTTTGTTAGCCTTTTTAGTTTTATTCTTCTGAATCTTCTTGTTCAAGGGTGATTGCCCTTTCAATTATGTCTAAAAGTTCCTCTTTGCCATAGCCTGTTTCGGCGCTGGTTGCAGTTATATCGGCAAAACCAACCCTTAAACTCGTTGCGATTTCCTTTACCCTTGGCTTAACCCTAGTCTTAGCGAGTTTATCTGCTTTTGTTGCCACAAGTGCAAAAGGAACTGCGTAACTATATAAGTAGTTTATCATCATTTTATCATCACTAGTCGGTTCGTGACGAATATCAACGAGCGATAATAATAGACAAATTTCTTGAGTCCCAAGAAAACTTTCTAATAGCTCCCCCCACTTTTTCTTTTCTTCCTTGCTGACCTTAGCAAAGCCGTATCCAGGCAAGTCTGCAAGCACGAATTCGCCAAAGTCAAAGTAGTTTATAAGTCTTGTTCTACCAGGGGTAACAGAAGTTTTTGCAAGTTTTTTCTTGTTAGCAAGCATATTTATCAGTGAACTTTTGCCCACGTTAGACTTACCAGCAACAGCAATGATCGGCTTTTCCGTTTGATAAAACTGTTTTGAACTTGCCACGCTTGTTATAAAGGTTGCATCTTTAATCTTCATAATTTTTCCCTACATTATTATAGCTTTTTCAAACACTTCATCAACGCTTGAAACTGCCATAAAATTTATTTCCTTTCGTATTTCTTGAGGTATGTCTACTAAATCTTTTTCATTATAGATAGGAATAATGATATCCTTAATGCCCAGTCTATAAGCTGCAAGCGCCTTTTCTTTAAGTCCACCAATTGCTAAGACCTTGCCCCTTAAAGTGATTTCACCCGTCATTGCAACGCTCTTTCTAACAGGCTTTTCTATAAATGCTGAAAGAATAGCAGTGGCAAGCGTTATGCCTGCGCTTGGTCCGTCCTTTGGCGTTGCGCCCTCTGGAACGTGGATATGAATATCAGTCTTTTCAAACCTTGCATTATCGATGCCGTATTTATTTGCGTTAGAACGAATATAACTGATTGCAGCTCTTGCAGACTCTTTCATAACGTCACCAAGTTTACCAGTTAAAACGATTTCGCCCTTACCCTGCATCAAAGAAACTTCTATGGTCAAGGTCGTTCCCCCAACGCTTGTCCATGCGAGCCCCGTGCAAGCACCAACTTCATCACGATCAAGCATAATGTCCCTAATATGTTTCTTTATGCCTAAAAGTTCGCCCACTTTTTCTTTATCAATAATTTGTTTTTTAAGCTTTGGTTTTTGCGCAACCAGTGTTGCAATCTTTCTAATAACGCTAGAAATTTCCCTTTCTAAGTTTCTAACGCCTGCTTCACTCGTGTAACTTGTGATAATTTCTTCTATGCCATCATCGGTAAAGGCAATATTCTTCTTTGTTAAGCCGTTATTCTCGAGTTGTTTTGGAATGAGATATTGCTTTGCAATCTGCAATTTCTCTTCCTTGGTATATCCCGTAAGTTCGATAACTTCCATTCTATCTAGCAATGGATATGGAATTGTTTCAAGAGAGTTTGCCGTGGTTATAAACATAACTTTTGAAAGGTCGAAAGGTACTTCCAAAAACCTATCTCTAAACGTTGCGTTTTGTTCTGGGTCAAGCACTTCTAAAAGCGCACTGGCTGGATCGCCGTGTATGTCTGACGACAACTTATCGATTTCGTCGAGCAAGAAAACAGGGTTGTTTGAGCCTGCGTTTTTCAAGCCGTAAATAATTCTGCCTGGCATTGCACCAACGTAAGTCTTTCTATGTCCACGAATTTCGGCTTCGTCCTTAACACCACCTAAACTCATTCTAACAAACTTTCTATTTAGCGCCCTTGCAATAGACGTTGCAACCGAAGTTTTACCAACCCCTGGAGGCCCAACGAAACATAGAATTGGACCTTTGATTTGCTTTGTAAGTTGCAAGACTGCCAAATATTCTATAATTCTTTGTTTAACCTTTTCCAAGCCGAAATGATCTTTGTTTAATATTTCCATTGCTTGCTTAAGGTCAGCAGTATCTTCCGTACTACTAGCAAAAGGCAATTCCTTTATCCAATCAAGATAGTTTAAAATAATTGAGTAATCTGGTGATGACGGATTAATTTTATCAAGTCTTGAAATTTCTTTTAATGCTTTTTCTTCAATGTCTTTTGGCAAGCCTTTGTTTTTAATGGTTTCAGTAAGCTCCTCAATTTCATCGGCATTGTCGCCAAGTTCATCGTGAATAGCTTTAATTTGCTCTCTTAAATAAAATTCCTTTTGACTCTTATCAATACTCGTACGAACTTTTCCTGCAATCTTCCTCTCCAACTTTGCAATTTCACTTTCTTTTCTAAAAAGTTCTTCAAAAGCCTTAACCCTTTCCAAAGTATCGTCAAGTCTTAAAATGTTTTGAATATCTGCTTCCTTAAAGTTAACAGTTGAAAGCGCGTTATCTATATATTCATTAACGTCGGTTATGCTCCCAAATAGCGCGAGCATTTCCTTATTTAAACGCTTTTCCAAAATAGAATATTCGGCAAAGCAGTTTTTAACAACCCTTAAGCAAGCCTCCATTTCGAGTGGATCTTCTGACTCTATATAAGGGCTCTCTTTAACTGTAACTGCAAAATATTCGCTCTCGTTTACGTAAGAAGTGATTTTTGCGCGCCTTAAAGCTTGAACAACCACTTTCATTGACGAACCTTGTCCCTTAACCACTTGTTTTATATGCGCGATAACCCCCACGTCCAAAATTTCCTCTTTGGTTGGATTTTCAATAAATGCGCTCTTTTGTGGTGCAATTAAAATTTCAGACTTGTCTGCAACAGCCCTATTAATTGCCTCGATAGACTTTGGTCTGCCCACTTCAAAGTTTAGCATAGTCTTTGGGAAAAGCACTTTCCCCCTTAAAGCAATAAGCATATATATCTTTTCTTTTTGCTCTTGTATTTCAACAATTTCTCTTTCTTCCATAATTCACCTTTCTTATGTATAGTATCCTTTGTTAATGGCTATGTCGCAAAAAATGGCTGATTTTTAGCGAACGTTTGAAACAAAACCTTTTTTATAAGCAATATTTTTTTAATAAATGTAAAACTGGTTTTTCCTTAAAAGGCACGGTAATTTCATCTGCAATTCTTTTTAAATCTTCCTTGCCATCGCCAACGGCAACGCCATGCCATTCCCCACTAAGAAGTGGAATGTCATTGGTACTATCGCCAACGGTTAAAGTTTGGTTTAACGGCAGGTTATAATAGTTCGCCAAAAACCTGACAGCGTTATCCTTGCCACAATTTGGATTAATCGCTTCTAACAAACACTTTGCGCCACTATTAAACCTAATTCCTTGATTTTTATAAACTTCGTTCAACCTTGTGGCAGTTTCACATACAATCTTATCATCACCAAGCCAACAAATTTTGCTTATCTTATCGTTGAGCCCTTTGATTTTTTCAGCAACGTTAGTTATCTCCCCTTTAATTGCCACGGCCTTTTCATAAACGGCTATATAAGGGTTAAACTCTCTGTAAAACATTTCTCCTTTATAATAAATTAAAGGTGTAAGTCCAGTATCGTTAACAGCATCCAGCGCTTCAAGCGCTTTTTCAGTCGATAGTCCACCACTAAAAATTTCCTTTCCAGTTTCTATCTCACTAATTTTTGCACCTTGCAAAGATGCAACCAAGCCTTTAATGTTAAACTTTTTCAAGATTGGCATTATTGAAGCCGTTTCCCTACCTGAACACACCACGAAAACGCCACCTTTTTTCTCAAACTCGGCTATAGCCTCTAACGTTTCTTTATCGATTTGGTTTGCTGGTGCTTCACCAAGCGTTCCGTCATAGTCGCTTATGAATAGTTTATATTTCATCTTAAGCCTTCCTTAGTCAATCTATCTATTATAATCTTTGCTTGCTTATCGCCAATTCCATCCACATCTTTTAGTTGTTCTTCGGTTGCAAGGGCAATTCCACTTAAATCCTTAAACCTATCAAGCAATGCTTTTTTTCTAATTTTTCCAAGTCCTTTTATATCATCTAGAACTGAAGACAACGCCCTTTTATCTCTTAACTTTCTGTGATATGTTATGGCAAATCTATGCGCCTCATCTCTTATTCTTTGCAACATTTTAAGACAATAATCACGGCGCTCTAAAATAATCGGCTCTTTTTTCTCTAAAACGAAAATTTCTTCTTCTCTTTCAGCAAGCGAAATAAGGTCTATGTCGATAATGTTAAACTTGTCAAACACTTCTTTCACGCTAGAAAGTTGACCTTTGCCACCGTCCACGATTATTAGGTCTGGCTTTGGGAATTTTTCGCTATCTGATTTAAGCCTTTCAAGTCGTCTTTCCATCATCTCTTGATGACTCTTATAATCGTCTGCCCCTTCAACCGTTTTAATCTTAAATCTGCGATAAGAATCAAAGTCTGGCTGCCCGTCGATAAACACGACCATACTTCCCACTTTATCCTCACCACTTATGTTAGATATATCGTAACATTCCATACGCCTTGGATAAAACTTCAGGTTAAGTTTTTCTTGCAACGCCTTGCACGCGTTTATGGTCATATCTGTCTTGTGGCGAATTTTATCTATTGCCGTTTCCAAATGCTCGTTAGCATTAAGTTCAGCCATATCACAAAGTTGCTTTCTGACACCTTGTTTAACGTGTAAAATGCTAACTGATTTATTAAACTCTTGTTTAAAATACCCCGATAGAACGTCACTACCCAATATTTCAACAGAGGAAATAATCTCATCTGGGACTTCCACACCAGTCTTATAATAACGCGTTATAAACTCGTTTAACGCATCTCCATCGCTATTTACAGCACTTTCAAAAGCAAAGTTTTTCGCGCCGAGCATTCTGCCGTTTCTAACGATAAGCATACTTACCACGCTGTAAATTCCATTAGATGCATAAAATAGAACGTCTGCGTTTAAGAATTTGTTTAAGGAAGTTATTCGCTTTAGTTTAATCTTTTCTAAACTATTGATTTTATCTCTATATTTTAATGCAAGTTCAAATTCTTCTCTCTCGCTTGCTACAAGCATCTTTTCTTTTAATAATTTTTCGGTATCAACGACGTCGCCCGACAAAAAATCAACAGCCTTTTCCACCATTTGCATATACTCTTTTTTTCCCACACAGCCAGTGCATGGCGCAATACACTTTTTTATGTGAAAATTTAAACACTCTTTTATCGGCTTTTCAGGATTCAACTTCTTATCGCAAGGACGAATCCCAAACGCGAGGTTTATAATCTCTAAAACGTCACGAACAGACACTCCACCCATAAATGGACCAAAATATTTCGCTCCGTCCTTTTTTATTTTTCGAGTTACTTTGAAGGTTGGAAAATGCTCTTTTAAGTCTATTTTTAAGTATGGATAAGTTTTATCGTCTTTTAGAAGAATATTATATCTAGGTTTATGTTTTTTTATTAAATTATTCTCTAAAGAAAGTGCGTCTATTTCACTTGGCGCAATAATATAATAAAAGTCAGCAACGTTAGAAACCATTGCCATAACCTTATCGGTCTTTACCCCTGCTTGAAAGTATTGGCGAACCCTATTTTTAAGGTTTTTTGCCTTGCCGACATAGATTATAT
>JAZUSI010000093.1:0-14057 GCA_045606665.1 Christensenellaceae bacterium | reverse complement strand
AAATTATCAACTGATGCAAATGGCTTTGTAATATATACCGAAGGCGAAGAAAAAATATTAGTTAATTACATAGGAAGTGAAACAGATATAACCATACCTAACGGAATAACAAAGATAAATAATTATGCGTTCTATAATTGCAGAACCCTCACAAGCATAGAAATTCCATCAAGCGTAACAAGTATAGGTTATCATGCGTTCTATAATTGCAGTGCATTAACAACAATTTACTGCGAGGCTGAATCTGAGCCAAGTGGTTGGAATAGTTATTGGAAATCTGGTTGCTCGGCAACAGTAGTTTGGGGATATAAAGGCGAGAATTAATATTTAATAAAAGCAAAAAAAGTCTAGCAATTTTGCTAGACTTTTTTGATTATATATTATTAAAAAGTCTCAACTTCGTGAACGGTTAACGTGCTATCCTTTACGCTGAATTTGACGTTAAGGTTAGCAAAAGTCATGCCATATATTCTTCCGTCGTCTTGATAAGAAGGTCTTGGGTCGTCTGCAAGGCACTCTATAAGGGAAGTTAATTTATCTTGTGGGATTTGCTCTTTTATGCCTTTATCAAACATCACTTCAAGTTTATGGTCTTTATTTTCATCTGCAAAGCCACCCACGGCATCGGGCACGCAATCTGCAAACGGGATATAAGGCTTGATATCGAATATTGGAGTTTTATCCAAAAGGTCTGCGCCAGAAACGTATATAATAGGTGCGTTATCATCGTTCAAATCTATTTTTTCTATTTTTACACACGATAAGCCTAAGCCGTTTGGTCTAAAAGGAGAACGGCTTGCAAACACGCCAACTTTTTTATTGCCACCAAGTCTTGGTGGGCGAACTAAAGGGGAGAATTTATCTTGCTTAACTAAGGAAAAATCAAAGATTAACCAAAGGTGAGAAAAGTCTTGTAAACCACGCACTGCGTCGATAGAGCGAAAATCTTTATAAAAAGTGATTTTGGATATTACCGATTTTGCCCTGCCACTGTTTCGTGGAATACCGAATTTTTCTTTATAATCGTTTTCAATATACGCTATAGGAGTTATATTTTTCATAATTTTACCTTGTAAATAGATTATACAATAACAAAAGAATTAAAATCAATAAATTTGGTTAAATTTATTAGAGCGAATTGACAAAACTTTGCTGGTATGTTATCATTTTAAAAACAAGGGTAATAAAGTTAAAAGGGAAAAAAGAAAAATGCGTAAATTAAAGATTAGTTTAGCAATAATTTTAGTTGCAGTGATTTCATTATGCAACTCTAGTTTTCTTTACGCAAAAAACGTGTATGCAGACAGTATAGTTTTGCCCACAATTTATAACCAAAGCTTTGAGATAGAAGATAATAATGAGAATTTAATAAAGCCAACTAATTGGCAAGTTGAGGCTTGTACGGGAGAGCTTGATAAATGCACTTTTATAATCGATGATGAAAATGCTTATGACGGACAAAAATATTATCAAGTGACAGATGGTGAATACGTTATTAAATCCAATGAGTTTATAGATATTGACGGCGAAGACGATTACGTTTTTGGTATAAAATATAAAACTTCAAGTTTAGATAATTCTTGTAGTGTTTATATTGAAACTTATTATGATTCAGACAAGCCCATATCTATTATTGAGGGGCAAATTAAAGCACCTGTTTTAACTGACACCTGGTTAGATGCGCAAGTGAGTTTTGATGCAGACATAAGGGTTAATAAAGTAAAAGTTTGTATTAAAATTAATGCCAAAGACGGTAACGTAGGTATAGACTATGCCTATGCGAACAAGGATATTATAAAAATAAATTTTGGGGCATCGATAAGTTTGAAAAAAGGTAAATCTGCAATAAGGTTTACTGGGCAGGTGGATAAAGATGCTTTTGATAAGTTTTTAGGAAAATCTGTCAGCGTGGGAGTTCTTATAATGCCAACCAATGCGTTCGAAACTGTTGGAGAATTTACTCTTAAAGGCGTTAGTTCTCAAATCGGTCGTGCAGTTATTGCAGATAGATGGAATAATTACGATTCTATTGATGATGACGGGTATTACGAATTTACTTGCGTAATGGAAAACATGCACGTTAAGGAAGCTTTAACTCTCTCTCTTTCTGCAAGGGCATTTATAAAAATCGTTGAAGATGGCGAGGAAATATATTTTTATTCAACATTTGATTTGGAAGATAATTCGCGTTCAATACAAGAGGTTGCAGTAAATATTAAGTCGGATTTGGAAAATTATTTTAGATATGATGAAGTACAACGCACTATTATCGAGGCTTATGCACTTGGAGAACTCCCAAATTTTGCAAATTAAAATTTATAATAAAAAACACTGGTGAAAATTTTACACCAGTGTTTTTTTCTTTTACATTTATTTGTCCTTAAAATATCTTCTAATATATTCAGCAACTGCATATGCGAGTTCGCTTAAATCCCAATCGGTAGTGTTTAAGATAAGGTGATATGTTTTTCTATCGCCCCATTTTCCGTCGGCAAGCAAGAATCTCGTACGTTCACGGTTCTTATCAATGTTTTTAATTTTTCTTTTTAATTGTTTTTCAGTGAGTTCTTTTTCTTCGCCCTCGGCTCTTTCTTGACATCTTTTAATCTTCGCGTTCATATCTGCGCATACAAAAATATTTAATGGATTTCTGTTATGCAAAAGCACGTCTGCATTTCTTCCAACTATAATGCAATTTTTGTTTGCTGCGGCAATTTCTTCAATAACAATTTTTTGTTCTTGCAAAAGTTTTGAGTCTGGAGAGTGAACGTAAATAGGCGATACGAACGAATGATGAAATGACAAAGTGTATGTTTGCCATGCGTGATTATTAAGCGCATATTCAACGTAATTTTCATCAACGTCATGCCTTTTTGCTATTTCAGTAATTATTTCACGATCATAATAGTCGTAACCCAAAATATCGGCAACTTTTTTAGCGAGTTCTCTTCCACCACTTCCAAATTCTCTACTAAATGTAATTATATTCATAATCTCCCCCTAAAATCTAGTATTCATATTATAATTATACTATATTTTGGTAAAAAAATCAATACCCTTTTAAATTTTAATGTTCTATAGATTTTTTAATGCTTAAAAAAGCAAAAAACAACCCCAAAAACAGTTGTTTCTGGGGGAAGTAAACTATTCTCTATACATTTTTAGTGTGTTTGAAACCACTTTGACTTCAAAAGGAATATTTTCGTAAAGCTCACCGTCAACGTTGACCGTGCAAGGTTTTTCCGTTTGAATTTTTACGTTTTCACAAGTATAATGCTTAGCTTGTTTCATGGTTAAAATTTTGCCACGTTTAAGTTTTAGAAAAGCTCCTATTATTTTTATTTTTGCCATAGATGAAACTGCAACGAAGTTAAGCTTGTTGTCAGTTGGATTTGCAATCGGACAAATAGGTATTCCACCACCATAAACGCTTCCATTCGCTATACATGCGATAAATGAACGATAATCTTGGGGTTTTCCATCAAGTTCTGCAGTAAAGTTAGTATAATCAAAATTGAAAAGCGTTTTTATTAGACAGGTCGTATAATTGAATTTATTTTTCTTTTTTAAACTCTCATAGCGTTTAAGCACGTCCACGTCAATACCCGTGCCTATAATATTGATACCCCTTACTGTTGGCATTTGCATAAAGTCAACGTACTTAGGTTGGCTATTAAGTATAATGCTTAGCGCCTTTTCTGGATTTAATGGAATATTGAGCGCTTTTGCAAAGTCGTTGCCTGTTCCACATGGGATTAAACCTAAGTTTACGTTTTCAAAGCTCGAAAACCCATTGATAACTTCGTGTAAAGTCCCATCACCACCAACTACTACAATGTCGGTTGCACCACGTTTAATTAAAACTTCGGTTAAATTTTTTGCGTGACCTTTATAGTTGGTTATATGGAGGGTATATTCAATTTTTCTTTCTTTAAGTATGGCTTCTAGCTGAAAAACAGTCTTTCTAGTCTTTTTTCCATGCTTTCCACCAGCGATGGGATTAATTATAAAATCTAACATATTTTATCCTTTTTTAATTTCATAATAAATTTTACTACAAATTAATAAAATTTTCAAGTTTTTGTGATATAATAATTCTGTTATGATTAAAATTTTACCTAAAAGTTTAATAGACCTTGCAAATAAACTTGATAAACCACTATTTTTGGTCGGTGGAGCTGTTAGGAATTATTTAATAGATAACTCACTCTCAACTGATTTGGACATATGCGCAGCTATTCCTTTAGAGCAATTTGTGAAAGTGGTTGAAGAAAGTGGTTTTGCAATCAGTTGTGTTTATAAGAGGACGGGCACCGTTTTATTTCTTGATGGACAGTTTTACTATGAATATACAGCTTTCCGTAGGGAAAAGTACGTCGGTGGGGCTCATACTCCAGAATATACAGAACTAACCGATGATATAAGAGAAGATGCCGTTAGAAGAGATTTTAAATGTAACGCCATTTATTACGATATTAAAAATCAAAAAATAGTGGATATTTTAGGTGGTGTAGAAGATATAAAAAATAAAACACTGGATACGGTTAAACAACCGGATAAAGTTTTTTCGGCTGACGGGTTAAGATTGTTGCGTTTAGCAAGGTTTGTTGGTGAACTTAATTTTAAGCCTACGAATGAAGTCATAGAGGCGGCAACAAAGTATGCTGATAATATCTTGAATATTTCGCCTGAAAGAATATATTCTGAACTAAAAATGATATTGGCTTGTGACTGTAAATATCCTTTTTCCGATCCTATTGGGCATTATAATGCACTTAAGATTTTAGATGATACGCGCGTGCTAGATAAAATAATTCCCGAATTAACGGCTGGACGGGGTATGGCTCAACGAAAAGATTTTCATAAGTACGACGTGTTGGAACACAGCTTAAGGGCTGTTTTATACGCTAAAGTTAACGTTAGACTTGGCGCACTATTGCACGATATTGGAAAACCATATTGTTTTATCAAAGACGGACGTTATCATAATCATTACGCAGAAGGCGAAAAAATTGCAGAAAACGTGCTTAAAAGATTAAAAGCAGATAATGAAACTATGGCTAAAATCAAATTTTTAGTTCGCGAACACATGCTTGATTTAGACTGCTCCATGCGAGAGAATAAGATTAGAAAATTTTTAGTTAAACATATAAATTATATTGACGAGTTTTTTATGTTAAAGCAAGCAGATTTTAGGGCAAGCTTGGAAGAAGATGGAACTTCGCCTACTATTCTAAAATGGCAAACGATTTTAGCAAAAATGAAAGAGGACGGTACGCCGTTTTCCTTAAAAGAATTAAAGATTAACGCTAAAGACTTAATGGTACTTGGTTGTAAAGGTAAAGAAATTGGCAGAATACTAAATGAAATATTTGAATTTTGCATCTTAAATCCTCAGCAGAATAAAAAGGAACTTTTGTTGAAAAAAGCTAAACGACTTTTGGATACTTAAAAATAAAATATAAGTTTAGGAGAGAATTATGGCAAAAACAGAATTGTCTAAAGAAGAAAAGGAGGCTCTAAAAAGCGAGAAGCGTCAAAAAAGAATGCTTCGTAGATGTAGGCTTAGATTCCTCAAGAATCTATTGATATGGTTTACTGGGGTAATAACGTGTTTAATTTTAATCGTTTCTTCGTTGTTTGTAGGCTTAAAGTACGTGCCTCTTGGCAAATATTTAGGTGGTAATTCTGATGACTACGTAAGCGAAGACGTGTCTTCAAAAAGTATTATAGATGCTTTTTTAAAGGTCAATACATACGACATGTCAGACTTTCCAGTGGTTGTAGATAAGCTTGATGAATTGATAAAAACTGCTAAGCTTGATAAATATGTGGAAGTAGATCTTGAAAAGATGAAAACGTTAAAGTTTAACAATACGTTTACTACAGAATTACAATCTTGCGTAAAAGTAACTGCAACGTTAGACAGTGTTGGTGGAGCAACTTTACTCAAAGATATCGGCAAGTTAGAAGTATTTTCTTCTTGGGAAGAGGTAGATGCAGATAGTATGCCTAGTGATATCATTGAAAAGGAAGATGGGAAACTTGTAAAAAATCCTAAAATTTATTATTTTCAAAACTCTTCAAATCAATACGTCAGGGCATACGATGACAATGGTAATAGGTTAGATGCAAGTAAAGGACATAAACTTTTTTATGCAAATCTTTCAAAAGTTCCAATCCTTGACCTTGCAGATTTAATCGATGAAAGTTTCGGTAGATTAAAATTGACCAGTGTGTTAACAAGTTTTGGTGGGGCAAAACTGGAAGGATCATTAATTGCTGACGTTTTGGGGGATAAAACTATTTCTCAAGTGGGAGATATTTCTGGCGAGGACATATTGATTAAAACCTTCCTTGGCGAACCAAGTTCAAGCAATCAAAAAATGTATGATATCTTGTGCGCAATGGTTAAGACGGATGACGGGGTACAACCATTACCAGAACAATTAAATTTAGGACATTTGCAAAAAGGTATTGACTTAAATGGTGTTTTAGTATCTACACTTGGTTTAGGGGAAAACACTGTTGAAATTCTTTTTGACGCAGTAAATGCTGGAATAGAAAAACATAACGACAATCTAGAACCAGGAGAAGCTCCAAAGGAAATTCTTTCAAGCACAAGCCAATTAAATGTTGGACATTTGACGAGTTTAGATGCTAAATGTATCACTCTTGAAAGCTTTAATTTAAACGATAAAGTTAAAAAGGTGCTTTTAGATGCAGTAAATGGTGGAATAGAAGAACACAATAAAAATTTACAAGAAGGCGAAAAAGAAAAGCAAAAACTTACGAGTTTTAGTCAGGTGACAATTGGACATTTGGTTGATTTAAATACCAACCATATTAAGCTTTCATCAATACTGTCATATAGCAGTAACGCCGATATGTATAAGATTATTCTTCAAGCAAGTGGTAAGAGTATCGATGGTTTAAACGAAACTCAAATTGAAGAATTGGCGAATGAACTCGATATAAGCGCATTTTCAAACTTTGATGAAACTAACATTACGTTAAACAGTGTTCTTCCAGCAAATGATGATAAAAATAAGGATTTATATAACATTTTGCTTGACGTGGTAAACGGAGAGACGGGAACTAAAACTGCTGAACAAATTACAATTGCAGACTTGTTGGGTTTCAACGTTAACAACGTTAACCTTTCAACCGTTTTACCATATGAAGATGCTGATAAAAAACCAATAAACACTGAATTGTATAATATTTTAATGGACGTGATAAATGCTGATGATAATCCAAACAACGACGTTGCTTCTAAGGCAGATATTACTTTAAATCACCTAAAAGGTTTTGAGCCTAATGGTGTTAAATTAAACACTGTTCTATCTATAGATGCAGTAGATAAAGACGGCAAAAAAACAAACGAGGGACTTTACAAAATTTTACTTGACGTGGTAAATGCTGGAAAGAGTGAGGAGGATAAAAAGACAGCTGAAGAAATAACAATATCAGATTTGTCCAACTTTGAAATGAAGGCGATTAGGCTTTCTAGCGTATTGCCATATGAAGAAGTTGTAGATGGAGTTAAGAAGAACGTAAATACTGAATTATATGATGTTCTACTTGATATAATCAATGGCGACAAAGATCCTGAAACAGATGGTACATACGTTACTAAGGATAAAATTACGATAAGTCACCTTTCAGACTTTAAATATAGCGCTGTTAGACTTAATACCATAATGCCTAAATCAACTCAAAATGAGGGGTTGTACAAAATTTTACTTGATATTGTTAACGGGGATAAAAAAGAAGATCAAGAGGGATACGTTGCTTATGATAAAATTACGTTGAGTAATTTATCGAGCTTTAGCTATGAAAATATGCATTTAAGCACCGTTCTATCTCCAGAAGAAAATGATAGCCTTTATCAAATTTTGTGTGACGTTACAGGCATAAGTAAAGATGATTTAAGGCTTTCCCACTTGAGTAATTTTGACGTTTCTGATATACACTTAAAAACAATTATGGAAAGCAGTTCGAACACAATTTTGCAAAAACTTATCGATAAAAACGTAACAATATCTAATTTGGCAACGGCTATTGACAGTTTGTCGTTATACGAAATATATGGTCAAAATTGTTTTACGGCATACAATAACGAAACCGGTGTTGCAAGATATAGAAAGGAAGGCAATTCTTATATCCTTGATGCAAATGGTAAGTTTATGATAAATAGCAAAAATAAGCCAGGTATTTGGTTGTTCTTATGCTTCGATAGAGATGGAATAGAAACCGATAATAGTAGAAACGCTTTGGGTTGTGGTAAAAAATATACGGTAAGCAACAAAACTTTAGGTGACTTGACAAAGCAAGATAGTGGTAGTAAAATTTCAAGTCAAATTACTGATGCTACAATAAGAGAATTAATTGATGCGGGAATTTTACCAAGTGCACATTCTAAAGTGTATGCAAAAACTTTGAAAGAAATTGCGACATCTGATATCTGGGGATATTTAGGATAACGCTCAAGTCTTATTAATATATTACTTATTATTAAACTAAGGTTAAAAATCGTTGACAAACTTGTAAAATTTTGTTATTATAATTTAAGTTATTTCTATTAGTATAGAAAAACATAAACCTTGCTTGCCTTAGTGGTAAGCCGAATAAGTCCAGGAGGTAAAAAATATGACGAAATATGAGATGCTCTATATCCTTGATGCTTCACTTTCTGACGAAGCAAAAGATGGGATAATCAAGAAAATCGAAGATTTGGTTACAACAAACGGTGGTGTAATTGAAAAGACTGACCGTTGGGGATTGAAGAAATTGCAATATCCTATTAACTACAAGTCTGAAGGTTTTTACGTTTTGACAACGTTTGAGGCTGAAAAAACTCTCGTTGTTGAAATCAAGCGTATTGTAGGCATTACAGATGGTATCATAAGAAGATTAATTACTAAAATTTAAGTAGGAGAAACATTATGAATAAGGTTATTCTAATCGGTAATTTGACGCGTGACCCAGAACTTACAGAAACAGCAAATGGATCTATGGTTTGCAGATTTTCAGTCGCAGTAACACGTGATTATGCGAGTGCTGACGGAAATAGAGAAACTGATTTTTTCAATATTACAGTTTGGAACAAACAAGCAGAAAACTGTGGTAAGTATTTGAAAAAGGGTAATAAAGTTGCCGTTGTTGCAAGACTACAAAATCGTTCTTATGAAGACAAAGATGGTGTCAAGAGATACGTAACGGACATCATCGCAAGCGAAGTGGAATTTTTAACACCAAAGGGCGCTCAAGGTGAAGACAGTGAAGTTCCTGTTGTTTCAGCTAAGAGGGAAACCCCAGTGCTTGAAGCAATTGATGACAATCAATTACCATTCTAAAAAATTTCACAAAGATTATTAAGGAGTTAAACATGGAAGAAAATATCAACGTTGCCACACCTGCTGCAGAAAATGCACCAGCAAAAGAAGGCAAGAAATTTGTTAAGAGAATCCCACGTAAAAAAGTATGTGCTTTTTGTCAAAACAAAGTTGACGCTATCGACTATAAAGATATCAACACTTTGAAAAAGTACATCACTGAAGGTGGCAAGATTCTCCCAAGACGTATGACTGGTATTTGTGCAAAACATCAAAGAGTTTTGGCAAAGGCTATAAAGCGTGCAAGAATCGTTGACTTATTGCCATTCAAGGGTGAATAATTCAATTAAATTAAAAAAGAGAGACCTTGTTTTTGCAAGGTCTTTTTGTTTATATGAAAGTAACGATAATTATTATTTAAATAATATTAATTTGAATTAAATTTTGCTTTTCTATTGACAAAGAAAGCCGGGTATGATAGGATATATAAAATATTAAAATACATAGAGGTATATTATGAAATTTACGTTTCCTAAAGATTTTATGTTTGGCGTAGCATCGTCTGCAGTGCAAATTGAAGCGGCTTCTTTCGAAGACGGAAAGGGTATTGACGTTTGGCAACATAGATACACGCTTGACCCAGCTAAATACGATTATCACGACACAGATTTTGGCGCTAACTTTTATCATAAATATCCAGAAGATATTAAACTCATGAAAGAACTTGGAATTAAGGCGTTTAGATTTTCTATCGCTTGGACGAGAATTTATCCAAACGGCCCAGACAAGGTTAATAAAGCAGGTATTGACCACTATCATAAACTTTTTGATGAACTTATCAAAAACGACATCAAACCACTTATTGACCTTTGGCACTGTGACCTTCCACAATGGGTAATGGATAGGGGTGGACTCGTTAATCCTGAATTTATCGATTGGTTTGTAACTTACGCAAAAACTTGTTTTAAGGAATACGGCGATAAAATTCCTTATTGGACAACTGTTAACGAACCACAATGTAACATTATGGCACCTTACGCTTGGGGTATTCAACCACCTTATGAAAAGGATATCAAAAAGGCAAATATCGCAGGTCATCACATGATTTTAGCCCACTTTAAGACTGTTAAGGCTTATAGAGAAATGGGGTATAAAGGCAAGATTGGTATTGTTAACCACTTCCAACTTGCTTACGGCGCAACTCTTGATGAAAAAGACCAAGCGGCTGCTGAAAGAGATATGGACTTCTATTCATATTGGTACACTGATGCTATTTATGCAGGACATTATCCTGAAAGCATATTAAAGTATCCATATATGAAAGACAATATGCCTGAAAATTATCAAAAAGACTTGGATGAAAACTTCGTTAAGTCAGACTTTATCGGCGTTAACTATTACGGCGCTTATAACGTTGAATACGTTGATAACGGCGTGTTAGACTATAAGGTTGCTCCGTCAAAGGTAACCGACTCACTCGGTTTTTCTCCAAACGCTGCTGGTATTTTTGATGCACTTAATGAAATTATTAAAAAATACCCTGGTTATGAATTGATAATCAGTGAAAACGGCGCTGGTGGAATGAGAGAAGGGGCTTATGAAGATAGCGCAACGTATGAAAAGGAACTTGACGATGAATATCGTGTTACTTGTATTCGTGAACACCTTCGTGGGCTTTCAAGATGCCTTGAAGTTGGTTTCCCTGTAACGGGTTACTTCCATTGGACTCTTTTAGATACTACTGAAGGCGCCGGTGGTGGATTCTCTCGTATTTTCGGTATGGTTCAAGTTAGATTTGATAAAGAAGAAAGAACGAGAGTTCCAAGAAAGAGTTTCTATTATTATAAAGACGTTATTGCAAAAGGATACGTTGAATAAAAGCACTTGATTAAAAAAACTTTATGTGCTATAATAGGCACGTTATAAAAAATACTAAATTTAAGAAGGTACACAATATGAAAAGAGAAGGTATATCATTTGCAGGTAGTTTAATACTTGACCACATTAAAATCATTAACACGTTGCCAAATAGAAGCGACCTTGTTAAAATCAACGCTATTGAACATAACGTTGGTGGTTGCGTTTGTAACACGGGTATTGACGCAAAATGTTTAGACCCAAACCTTAGGGTTGATGCTTTTGGCGTTTTGGGTGATGATGGCGACGGCGAATTTATCATAAAAGAATTGCAAAGATACGGCATTATAACCGACCAAATCAAAAAGAGAGGTGGAACGTCATTTACTGACGTTTATGCTGAAACCGAAACGGGTTGCAGAACCTTCTTCCAATACGGTGGCGCAGACGATCTATTCTGTCTTGAAGACGTTGACGTTGATAAGGTTACTTCAAAGATTTTCCACTTGGGATACTTTTTATTGATGGAAAAACTTGATGCAGAAGATGAAGAATATGGTTGCAAGGGGGCAAGACTTTTAGCAAACCTTCAAAAAGCAGGTTGCTTAACTTCTATCGACACAATCAGTGAAAACAGCGATAGATTTAAGAGAGTTTTAATCCCAGCATTAAAATACGTTGACTATTTGTTTATAAACGAACTTGAAGCATCGAGAATAACCGATATCCCACTTGAAGTTGTTGACAACAAAATCGACCAAGAATCAGTTAAAAAAGTTCTTGCAAAACTCTTGGATATGGGTGTTGGAAAGCGTGTTATTATCCACGCATCTTGCGGTGCATACGGCATGGATAAGGACGGAACTTATTGCTTTGAATCTTCTAGAAAACTTCCTAAGGGCTTTATCGTTGGAACGGTTGGTGCGGGCGACGCGTTCTGTGCAGGCGCACTCGTTGCAAGTTATAGAGAACTTCCACTTAAAGACTGTTTGCTTTACGGCAACTCTTCAGCAATGATGGCTTTAACCACTGCAACTGCAACGGGCGGTGTTATCGAAGTTGAAAAGGCTATTGAAAAATATAATGAACTTCCAGCATTGACTGAATAAAATGTAAAACAAAAATTAAAGAGATAACGAATTTTCGTTATCTCTTTTTTTGTTTTTTCAATAATGCCTATTGCAAATTGATAATAGATTTTGCAGTTTCTTCATCAGTAATAAAGTGGGTGATAGCGTTTGATTTTAAGGCTGAAATAATAGCGTCAACTTTATTTTTTCCATATGCTATTGCAACGACTTTTTTGGCGCTTTTTACGTTTTCAAAAGTTGCACACAAGGTGTTTTTATCAACGTTGGTAATATTTCCATCTTTATCAAAAGTATGAGTTGCAATATCTGAAACAGGTAGATTATCGTTTTCAATTCCAAATTCTTTTTCCAAAAGGGAAATGGCGTCTTTATTACCTATGCCAACTATTGCAATATCGATATTATCCCATAGCGCTTGCATATTTTTATAGTAGCTAGTGCGCTTAAAAAGTGCAACGTCATCAAGCGTTTCAGGCTTGTATGGAAAGTATGCGTAATTTACAGATGCGCCGATTTTATTTGCAAATTTTCTTGCAAGTTCGTTTGAAGAAAAGAAAGAACTTGCTCTATCAGTTGCACCAAACAAAGGGAATACAACGCTATTTTCACACTTGACGGTTAAAAACTCATCTATAAGCGTCTGCATAGTCTTTCCCCAAGAAAGCCCTATATTTAAGTTCTTTTCCTTTAGCATTGGCAATATATAATTTACTGCTACGCTTGTAGTTGTCATTTCTTTTAATACTTCGTTATCAGAAGAACTCATCGCAACCACGCACCCTTTAAGATTAAACGACTTTGCGATTTTATTTTCCAAGTCCTGTTTTGTTGAAAGAGGGTTGTTAATTTTAATTTCAACAATGCCTTGACTTATTGAGTCGTTTAGAAGTTTTGAAACCGTTTGTCTTGATAAGTGCATTAAATCGGCAATTTGCTGTTGCGTATAATTTTTTTGATAATATAGCGTTGCTATCTCGCACATCAATAATTTGTTATCCATAAATTCACCTTTCTACGTAAAGTATTATATCATATCTTAAATATCTTTGTCAACTTAACAAATGTATTTGACAAATGTTAAATTTGATGTTATAATCCATAAGAAGATAAATATTTTAAGGAGAAATATATTATGTTAGTTTCAATGAAAGAGATGCTTGCTGATGCAAAGGCAAAAAAATACGCTATTCCAGCCTTTGATATTAGTAATTATGAAATGATGAAAGCAGTGCTTGATACTTGTGAAGAATTAGGTTCGCCTGCCCTTCTTCAAGGTTTGCCAATTGACTTTAACGGCAGAGATATGAATTTGCTTTGCGATATGGTTAAAGGTGCATCTGCACATTATAACATACCAATTTGCTTACATTTAGACCACGCGCCTGATATCGATTGCATAAAGGCAGGTATTAAGGCTGGTTTTAGTTCAGTTATGTTAGACGCATCTGTGCTTGAATTTAGCGAAAACGCAAAAAGGAGCAAGGAAGTTGTTGACTATGCGCATAAATACGGTATAACTGTTGAAGCCGAACTCGGCCACGTTGGCAACGCTATGGTCGGTAACGAAGGGGATAAGGTTTCAAACGAAAACCCAGATGATACTTTAACATTGCCAGAAGAAGTTAAAAAGTTTGTGGAAATAACTGACGTTGACGCTTTGGCTATTGCAATCGGCACGGCGCACGGCGTTTATAAAAAGACACCTACCTTAAGAATTGATAGGCTTGATGAAATCACAGCCGTATCAGACGTTGCTTTAGTATTGCACGGT
>JAZUSI010000092.1:0-9671 GCA_045606665.1 Christensenellaceae bacterium | reverse complement strand
TAATTTTTTTCAAAATTTTTAATTTTCTTGCACTTTTTACCTCCTTTTTTTCCATTTACTTCAATATCTAGCCTCGCACAACATTTTGCTCAAACATACCTCTAAAATAAAAGACCCCTTTAGTTTTTTTTCTAAAAGAGTCTTTTAAATTCTTTCTATGCTTTTTCTAACAGCATTTTATCGGCAATAAGTGCGATAAATTCGCCGTTCGTCGGTTTTTCTGCGCCGATATACGCGCGCACGCCTAAAATAGAGTTAATACTCTCAATTCTGCCCCTGTTCCAAGCGACTTCTATTGCGTGGCGAATTGCTCGCTCAACCTTACTTGAAGTGGTGTTATACTTTTCACCAATCTGTGGATATAATTTTTTAGTGATATTATTTATAATTTCTGGGTCTTTAACAGCCATAACAACTCCTTCTCTTAAAAAAGAATAACCTTTAATATGGGGAGGAATACCAACGTTGATAAATATTCTGCTGATTTTTTCTTCCAAAGACATTTCGTGGAAGTTTTCCACAATATCCTTAACGGGATTTTCAACCTTTGTATTTAGACTTTCCATTCTTTCAAGCAATATGTTGAAGTTATATGGCTTTGCCATAAAATAATCTGCTCCTGCACTTATTGCTTTTGAAACGATATCCTCATTCATAAGTGCTGACACCACTATGATCTTGATGGAAAGCTTTAGTTGCTTGACTTTAGAGATAACGCTAATACCATCATAGCCTGCAAGAACCAAATCAGTTATCAGAAAGTGTGGCTTCTTTTCCTCTATTTCAGGAATAGCAGAAATTCCCTCAATAGCCTCTCCAACAACTTCATATTGCGCAGTCTCTAAAAACTTTGCCTTTAATTGTTCGCACTGGTCTTTTGTACCTTGTAATAAAAATACTTTCTTTCTATGCATATTTTTCTCCTTTTTTAACTTACAACTGCATTTTACAACATTTATCGGCAAAAGACAAGCGTTTTTCGGCAATTCTGTAAAATATTTTTAAAATTCTGTACAGAATTGTTTTTATTAGTGTTTTTCTAGCATTTTTCGACATTGTTTTACAAATCACAACTAATTCTGTACAGAAACATGCCTAGAAGATACAACGTTTTTGTTTTTTGCAATTTTTATTCAAACAAACAAAAAAGGTGCTTTAGAATTTTCTAAAACACCTTTTCATTATATATTATATAGTTTTAACGTTATTTATCTTCTTCTGTTTTTTCAAACAATTTAACAGCACGTGAATAGTGAGCTTTTAATTCGTTGTGGATAAGTCCGTCAACAGCTTCTCTTTGGTCGCTATTCTTAAAGGCTTCTATATCTTTTTTCAAGCCTTCATAGATAACTTTTATTGCAGCAGCGCCTTCGTCTTCAACAGAAACGATATCTCTAATTCCTTCGAGTTGTTTATATTTTTCTGCCATTGCAAAAGCTTTTTCGATAGTTGCAAAACTATCAACTGCTGTGCTTGAAACCTTTGCTTTAACGTTTGGATCTAAGTCATCGTACATTTCCTTAATTTCTGTATATTCAGCCTTATATTCTTCATCGGCTTCTTGGTCAACACCAATACCACCTTCTGGCAATAAGTTTGAAATCGCATTAATCTTTGCTGTTACGATATCTGCTTGATCTTGAACGGTCATCTTGCCTATGTTCTTAATGCTTTCGGTATTGATATAGAATAAATCAGCTTTTTCATCATCATCTGTATCTTCTTCAACGACTTCTGCATCAAGATCTACGTACTTAACGTAAGATTTTCCATAGTTTGAATCGTCACAGAAGAACAAATAATCTTTGTCGCCAATAGTAACTCTTTCAGGGTCATACCAAGTTGTTGCAACGGTTGATTCAGAAACGCGAATTTGTTTTTCACTGTCATTTAAATCAATCTTTGTTAACTCTGCAGAAGAATTGAAGCAATACAAGACTTCAGAATTATTTTCTGTCCTTATAAACAACATTTCGTTAACCAAATCTTTGCTTACGATAGGTTGCTTTGTTAATGTGTCCTTTATAAACAACGTAGTTTTGTATATTTTTGAATCGCCTAAAACGTACACAACCAAGCCGTCAATATTTTTATCTTCTGGAAGAACGAATAAGTTTGCCTTGTTGATATAATCTGCATTAACAACTTCTTTTTTGTTTGCCCATTTGTCAGCAAGTTTAATAGCATCTGCTTGGGTTATTGCAAAGTTCTTAACAACACCCTTGTTTGTTTCTGAGAAGAAAAGAATTCCATCGTCAAGCAATTTGATTTCATAGCTAACGTTTGCCGTCTTGCTTTGTTCACCCTTTCCACTAATAACAAGTTCAGGAGTTGTGCTTCCAGCCTTGATTGCGTAAACCTTATTATAACCTGCCGTTATTCTGCTATAGCTTGGGTTTTCTGCAGCCTTATCGTTATATTCATCTTCATAAACGGTTGCTGTAAAGAAACCAACAACGTCAGTTATTTCACTATTATTAATGAATACGTATCCACCCAAAGATTCTTGAGCCTTATCGTCTGTCTTAAATATAGTCGTGCTAGTTTTTGTTGCAGTGTTATAACAAACGATTGCTGAGTTTAGGTTATCGTGGTAATAAATGCAAACCGGAGCATTTTCGCCAACGCCTTTAACGATTCTGTATTCTGAAACAAATTCATCATGTGTAAAGAATTCATCAGTCTTACCACTGCCGTCAAGCTTTGTTCTCATAAACGTCATCTTATAGTTTGCAACGCTACCAGAAGAGTCCTTATCAACGCTTGGCGTTCCATAATAAGCATAACCACCATCAATAAACACGCCTGCAGTGTAATCGTTAGCAACCATAAGTTTTGGAACAACCACTTCGGTTTTTGACAAATCGTTTTTATCTGCAACCATAAGCGCGCCCTTTAACGGCGTGCCCATTTTATTTTCAGAATAGGTGCCACCAACACCGTTGATGAAATAAAGGTATTTTTCGGTTTCTGCAACAAAACCACCGTTAGACAAAACCTTTCCACCATCTTTCATTGTAACCGTGCCTGACCACTTGCTATTAGAACAACCTACGAGCACTGACATAGCCAAACAAACTAAAAGTACAACACAAATAATTCTTGCCAAAATCTTTTTCATAATTTCTCCGCTTATATTTTAGTAAACTTTTTTATTTTAACTGAATATATTACTTATACAAATATATTTTTAAAACATTGTTTATATATTATAACCTATATTATAAACTTTTGCAATTATTTTTAGTAATTTTTTCTTTTTTAGAGGACATTAAAATGGATAAATTCGGGATTTTTAACCTTTTAAATTCTTTTTTCCCTTTGAACAAGACGGAAAACGAACAGAGTAAAGATACTTCTTCTAATTCTACCGACCTTTTGAGCAATTTAATATCTTCTCTCACAAACAATAAAAGTAATCAAACTAAAAGCGAAAAGCCGACAAATCATTCTCCCACACCACTTCAAAGTTCAATGTTATCCACAATAAACTCACACGACGCTATCGTTAAGAGAGTTAAAGAAAAACAAAAATAAACCCCCAAGTTTTGCACGTATCACGAAGTATAAATAAGTTATAATTAAAAAACGGATTAGATACGAGTCAGACGTGAAAAACGAGCATTTTATGAAGGGCGCGTATGCCTATACGTAACCAAATAAAAGCACAAGTTTTGCATGTATCACGAAGTATATAAGCCGTTGTAAATAAAAATACTCTGCATTTGCAGAGTATTTTTGTATTCGACAAAGTCGAAATTATCTCTTTGAGAATTGTGGAGCACGACGAGCCTTTTTCAAGCCGTATTTCTTTCTTTCCTTCATTCTTGAATCTCTGGTTAAGAAACCTGCTTTCTTAAGAGCTGCTCTCGTTTCAGGTTCTGCTTGTAATAAAGCACGAGCAATACCGTGACGGATAGCGCCTGCTTGACCGGTGTAACCACCACCACAAACGTTAACGATAACGTCATATTTAGCGTCAGCTTCAACCAAAACTAATGGTTGGCGAACGATGAACTTCAACGTGTCAAGGCACAAATATTCATCAACTGTCTTGCCATTGATAGTGATTGTACCATCACCTGCTGGGATAAGGCGAACACGTGCAATTGCTTTCTTTCTTCTACCGGTTCCCCAATATTGAACTTTTTTCTTACTTGTTGCTTTTGCCATAATTACACCTCATTAAAACAATTTAAGCACTTCTGGTTGTTGTGCTTGATGATTGTGTTCTGCTCCACGATAAACCTTAAGTTTCTTGAGCATAGCACGGCCAAGGCTGTTCTTTGGAAGCATGCCTTTAACAGCTTCATAAACAGCAACGTCTGCCTTGTTTGCCATAAGTGTCTTATATTGAACAGACTTAAGTCCACCAATGTGACCTGTATGATATGTGTAGTATTTCTTTTCAAGTTTCTTACCTGTCAAAGCAACTTTGTCGCAGTTGACAATTATAACGAAATCGCCCGTATCTACGTTAGGTGTAAAAGTAGGCTTGTTTTTGCCACGGAGGATTGCTGCAACCTTAGAAGCAAGTCTTCCAAGAACAACGCCTTCAGCGTCAACTACGTACCACTTTCTAACCACTGTTTCGTTGTGGGCCATATAAGTTTTCATGAGTTTTTCTCCTTATAAATTATATTTAATGTTATAAGTTTAATTTGGATTGCCTTACACGAAAATGGCAATTTTTGAGAGGGCTAATCTCATAAATTCACAAACTTTTCCTTATAAACGCCTAACTATATTAAAATATTTTGAATTTTAAGTCAAGCGTTTTTATGGCATTTTTCAAGGTTTTTTCTTTATTTTCTCTTATTTTTTCAAAAACAATATATATATAACTACATATTGTGGTTTGATTTTGTTTTTAACACAACTTTAATCAATCATTTTTTCAATAATTATTGACAACGCCTCTAAACTCTCTTGATCTAACTTTTGTATTGCACGATAAATTTTCCTAAGCGTGCTCTCATCTTCTTTAACTGACACTTCTTCCTCTTGGTTCCCTATCAAATAATCTACGCTCACCTTAAACATCTTGGATATTTCAATAAGGTCTGAAATCGACGGCTCGGTCTTGCCATTTTCCCAATTGTTATACGTCCCCTGACTGATGTTTAACTTCTTTGCCATTTCCCTCTGTGACAAATTTTGCTCCACTCTCAACTCAAATAATTTTATCATAATACTCACCCCTATACAAAATTATTAGAAAACTTAATAATTTGCTTGACATATCAATAAATTTAATCTATAATTACAATATGATTAACTTTCTTAATCGTTTTTACGCTTTTACTTGAAATATTCTTATCTAAAAAGCAAAAGAATTTACGTCTTGACGTTTTGAAATTTTAATTATTTTTGGATTATTTTGACAAATTAAGGTGTATTTTTCGGTTATTGATTGATTTAAGGGGTAAGAACATAGAGCGCTTTTCTTTAAGCGAAAACATTAAAACTGAACAAATAATTTAATAATAGAGAAAACAGATGATCGACTTACTTGACTCAGCATTATTCGGCATTAATGACGATGCACAAAAACTTGACGACAACATAAAAATGCTTAAAAATGCATATGCAGATGGAATTACTTCTTTAGTTTTAGCCCCTCCCTGCACTTTGCATAGACGAGGTGACACCGAACGTTTTCTTAACAATAGAAACAAAGAGCAAGAAAAGTTTAAGCAATTAAACTTAACTGAAGTGCCATCTATTATATACGGCGCAAAAGTGCTTATGGACCACGATTTAAGTTTGCATAGGCACATTGAAAAATTATGCATAGATAATGGGAAATTTTTACTTATAGAACTTCCTAACTTTGCTAGAATTTCAGATTTTGACGAGTGGATATATAACTTGAATATGAAAGGGATTATTCCCATAATTGCGCACGTGGAAAAATATCCTCTTTGGAAAAATTTAATCGAGGGTTTGTCGAGTGTGAAAGTTTGTTATCAAATTAACGCCTCTACTCTTAAAAATTTTTTCAGACGTAACATCATTAAAAAATTAATTTCAGCAAGAAAAAAGTTTTTTATTGCAAGTGGCTCACGCGACCTTTCTTTACGGACCTTTTCCTTGCAAACAACCCTTCAAATAGCAAGAAAACATTTCCCCAAATACTTTTCTTCGTTTTTTTTGACTGATTTTAATTTTTATATATAGGCTTTATAGCCTAAAATAACCACACCATAGTAAAAAATGCTAACGCTTCCTTGCGCTAGCATTTTTTACTTTTCTAGTATTCAACGTTTATTAAAGTTAAGCCTTTTGGAGAAAGAGTCTTTATCCCCATCTTTCTCTCACCTGTTTTAAGCATATTTTCCACGTCTTTTTTTTCTATTTTGCCCGTGCCAACGGCAAGGAGGGTCCCCACCATAATTCTAACCATATTATATAAAAACCCGTTTCCCGTTACAAAAAAATCGATACTTTCCCCTTGTTGCTCGATTTTTAGGTCGTAAATGGTTCTAACCGTGGTCTTTGCCCCACCACCACTTGCGCTCATACTCTTAAAATCGTGCTCGCCAAGTATCTCGCTTATGCACTCTTTCATCTTTTCAAGGTCGGGTTGTTTTTTTATTTGAACGGCATACCTATCCCTTAACGGCAATATACAATGGCTTACGTACACCGAATATCTATAAGTCTTTTTCTTTGCGCTTGCAACTGCGTGAAAATCATCGTCGGCTTTCTCGCTTGACAAGACCTTTACGTCGTCTGGTAGTTTTATGTTAAAAGCCCTGCTAAACCTCTCTGCAGGCACGTTAGACTGTGTTATGAAGTGCGCGACTTGTCCCATCGCATGCACGCCTGCATCAGTTCTGCCACTGCCTGTTATCCTAGTTCTTTCGCCAGTGATTTCAAACAGCGCGTCCTCTAAAATTTGTTGAACGGAAACACAGTTTGGTTGCACTTGCCAACCACAATAATTTGTTCCATCGTAACTGACCACTAACTTGACTTTCATAGTGCCACCATCAATAAACCAGAAGCATTTAAAAGAACTATTCCCGTTATCAATCCACCGATAATGAGAATGCCTATTAAATCTCTCCAAGAAAGAGTCATTTTCTTATATTTAGTTCTATTTTTACTGCCTGAATAACAGCGCGCGTCCATTGCGTCTGCAAGTTCATCAGCTCGCCTAAACGAACTGATTAAAAGTGGAATAAGCACTGGGATAAGCGCCTTTGCGCGCTTGAATACGTTGCCGTTTTCAAAGTCTGAACCCCTTGCTTTTTGCGCCTTTATAATCCTATCCGTCTCTTCTAAAAGTGTTGGAATAAAGCGAAGCGCAATACTCATTATAAGCGCAAATTCATGCACTGGAAATTTTATCCATTTTAACGGATAAAGCAAGCTTTCTATTCCATCTGCAATCTCGACCGGAGAGGTGGTTAAAGTCAATAGACTTGCCCCCAAAACCACCAGTGTTATCCTTGCGATTATAAAGCCTGCGTTAACTAGACCATAATCGGTTATTCTTATAAAACTCCACTCTAAAACAGCCTTTCCACTCTGATTAAAAAACAGTTGCAAAATTGCCGATAAAATTATAAAAAACAAGATTGCTTTTATGCTTTTTAACACTTTCAAAAATGGCACTCTAGAGAAAATAGTTGCAAGCAAAACCAACACTAAACAAGCGAGAAAGCCCATAAACTGAAACTGCTTAACCAAGAACACAGCCACAATATAGGCAATGGTAATTAAAATTTTTATTCTCGCATCCATTTTATGAACGAAGGAGGTTGCTGGATAATATTGACCAAAAGAAACGTCTTTCATCAATTACCCCCTTTCGTGAGTGCTTCGACAAGTCCGTTAACCGTTAGGTCGCAGTCTATTTCTATGCCTGCACTTTTTAAATTTTTAACGATTTTCGCCGTGGTTGGAAGATCTAATCCCAAACTCTCAATAAGCTCAGTGTTTTCAAAAATTTGCTTTGGCGTTCCCACCAACTTTACCTTGCCGTGAGAGAACACTGCCCCACTCGTACAATGTTCGGATATGACGTTCATATCGTGAGACACGATAACGATTGTCTTTGCAAACGTCTTGTGAATTTTATGCAAAAGTTCCAAGAAATCTCTCTTTCCAACAGGGTCTAAGCCTGCCGCAGGCTCATCTAACACAAGCACTTCTGGGCGAGAAACGATAACACCTGCAATAGCCACCCTTCTCTTTTGCCCACCAGATAGTTCAAAAGGCGATTTTTCCCTTATTTTTTCAAAGTTTAAGCCAACGAGTTCTATACACTCTCTTACCCTTTGTTCAATTTCTTGTTCGGTCAAATTCGGCTCGAAGTTCTTTAAGCCAAATGCAACGTCATCAAATACCGTTTCTGCAAAAAGTTGGTGTTCTGGATATTGAAAAACCATACCAACTTTTGCCCTTAATCCCTTAAAGTCGCATTTTTTATCGGTTAAATCGTATTCGCCCACAATAAGACTACCCTTGCCTTTTTCCACCCTGATAAGTCCGTTAAGGTGTTGAACAAAGGTTGTTTTTCCACTGCCCGTTTGACCTATTATTCCAAAAAATTCGCCCTCTGGAATGGTCAAAGTAACGTCGTCAAGCGCCTTTAACGATAAGGCTTTGGAACTTTCGCTATATACGTAAGTTAAATTCTTTGCTTCAATGCGCATAATTCCTCCGACAACTTCTCTTCTGTCAAGATATTTTGAGGTAAAGAAATCCCCTTTTCAATAAGCCTATCGGCAATCTCTAAAGCGAGAGGGATTTCTAAGCCACAGTCCCTTAACGTGTCCCTTTGACAAAAAATCTCAGTCGGCGTGCCTGAAAGAACAACTTTTCCGTCGTTCATAACGATAACCTTATCGGCAGAGATTACTTCATCCATATAGTGCGTTATGTTGATAACCGTCGTTTTTTGATTTTTATTAAGCCAGTTTGCCACCTTTAAGACTTCTTTTCTGCCTTGAGGGTCGAGCATAGCCGTCGATTCATCAAGGACTAAAACTTTTGGTTTTAAGGCTAAAACACCAGCGATGGCAATTCTTTGTTTTTGCCCACCAGAAAGCCTTGTTGGAGAAGATTTTCTAAACTTTTCCATACCGACGGCTGAAAGTGCAAAATCTATTCTTTCGCCAATCTCTTTTCTTGGAATGCCCAAGTTTTCAGGGCCAAAGGCGATATCGTCTTCAACGATAGAGGCAACGAGTTGGTTGTCTGGGTTTTGAAAGACCACACCCACCCTTTTTCTAATCTCAAAAACGCTCTTTTTATCCTTTGCGTTAAGCCCATCGACTATTACTTCGCCCTTGTCTGCCAAAATTAGCGCGTTGAAAAGTTTGGCAAGTGTGCTTTTGCCACTGCCATTATGCCCGATTATAGCAACGTGTTCGCCATCGTTAATAGTTAGCGAAACGTCTTTTATAGCCTCTATTTTTTTGTCGTAAGAAAAACTGACGTTTTTCATTTCAATTATAGGCATACTTTTCTTCCTTTTTGTTTAAGTTTTTCGCTTTCAATAAATTATTATAACAAATGGTAGCAATTTTTACAAGCATTTTCCAAAAGATAAATTTCAAGTAATTTTATTTTCACAAAGTTAAAAAACTAGCCCAAAAAAATTTTTTATAGAATAAAATAAATCTTTTTCTTTTTTTCATTGACTATTTATATTTTAT
>JAZUSI010000091.1:0-16719 GCA_045606665.1 Christensenellaceae bacterium | reverse complement strand
ACCAGCTAGGCTGGTGGATATTTATTTTTGATTTTTGTTTTATTAAATTCCGTCCATTACGTGCATATTTCTTATTGAGTTATCTGTAATTATATCGGTAACCGAATATGCGTGTGTTTCCAAATTATTGCACGTTGCACTAGTTAAGTTTTGTCTTTTTAATTCTTCTATAACCATACGTGAAATATCTTCAACTATTTCGCATTTTAATTGGAATTCACTTTTTGAATTTCCATATTCTAAAAGTCCTTCTAAGGCTGTTTCGCACTCCGATAATATAGGCAGTTCTCTTAAAGAACGGAACGCCCACTTATAAAAAGGTTGGTATTTGTTGTTGAGCAAATAAATTGCCGATAAAATATGTTTAACGAACTCGCACATTGCAAGACTGCTTGCACCCCTTTCGCCATGTGCGATGCAACGAGCATAGTTATATTGCCCTGATTGACCGGCTAAAACAAGGTGAGAAGCGAGTTTTTTAAGTCTTACGTCCTCTGGATAGCCTTTTAGCAATTGTTCTCTAATGCCTGAAAAAACGCCCTTATTATCCATAAAGACTTTGCCGTTAGATGCACTTGCAAGTGCGTGTGATGGAACGAAAAACCACCAAGACTTATCTTGTGGGATAGTGGGAACGCCCAAAAACTTTTTATAAAAATCTTCAATTATTATAACTCCGTGTCTGTTGCCACCAACTGGGTTAATTATTTGGCGCTTAAATCCCATATATTCGTTTGGCAATTTTGCGTAGGCACGCTCTAACTTAAAACCAAAATCTTCATAATCTTTTTCTGTTATAAAAATGCAAAAGCCCATATCAAAATCGTGGTCGGTTGAGGTTATGTCGTCGTAGCCGAAACACTCCGAACCTTCGCCTACAAGACCAACGGCGATTTTGTCCAGGACAGATGAAAATTGGCTTTCTAACATAGGTTTGCCAAATTCATTATAGTAGTTAAAAGCAAGTTCAAGTCCTTTCATAAATTTCCCTCGAAAGTTTTTCAAAATCATCAGCTATTTTTTGATAACCAAATTGTCTATAAGATGGGGCGCATTTAGTTAAAACGTAAGCATAATAGCCGTTATGCTCGTTTCTTTCATCGTTGAGCAAATCATAAGCTGAAAACAAGCAATCAATAGTTTTTTGCTTGTTATTTAGTGTGTCGTAAAGGTGCGCCATATTTACAAATGTGATAGCCCCGTCCACAAGTTCTCTATCGGTAAATTTTAGGTTGTCAAGTGCCAAATTATAGCACTCTATCGCGCCGTCATAGTCCTTTAAGTCCACCAACGTTAAGGCTTTGTTGTTGTAAAATCCAGCAAGATACGGCTTGTTTTTTTCAAGGTCTTTTGAATAGATTGAAAATGCCTTATCGAATAATGGAAGAGCATCGTTAGATTTAGAAAAAGCCTTTAACGTGGTTGCAATATTAAGGTAAATTGTTGCCGAAGAGACGGAAGTTTCAGTGCCTAAATTCTCGATTAAAAAAAGCGCTCTATCTATTGCTAAAAGTCCATTTTTAACGTCGTTAATCTTCCTTAAATGCCCAAGAAGTTCGTTGACGATAGAAAGTTCGCCTTGTAAGTCCTTTAATGACTTTGCTTCTTCTTGCCAATAGAACAATAATCTACTTGCCTCTAGCATATCGTTTTTGTTATAGCACTCGTCAAGCTTTTCAATAACTCTTGCAACGGGGATTCGCCCAATAGGAGCGTCCTTATCGGGATAATAAAATTCTTTCCCACCACAAAGTGCGCAAGATGGTTCTTTATAATCAAAAGGATCTATCATAAACTCACCTAAATGTAATTTTAGTATATTTTAGCATATAAAAGAGTGATGTGGCAATACTTTAAGTAAAAATATATTTACATTAAATATAAAAATAGTTGAAAAAAATCAAATGATTTGATAGAATATAGTAAAATAAATAGGGGCATCGCCAAGCGGTAAGGCCACGGACTCTGACTCCGTTATTTCATAGGTTCGAATCCTATTGCCCCTGCCAAAAAACAAGCCACCCAAGAGGGTGGTTTGTTTTTTACATTGTTAAGTAATGGAATGAAATAATAATAATGTATCTTAATGATGGTGGTGGCAATGTCCGTGAGAAACGCTACCTTTAATATTACAAAATCTTTCTTCGCAATTTTCTTCTTCGGTTTCCATTTCAATAGTAACGTGTGAAATGCCGTGTTCGGCAAGTTCTTCTTTGACTTCAGATTTTATTTTACTGTCAAATGCTTGTGTGGTGATATGCAAAGTTGCGCAAGTTATCTCTCCGTCAAGCGACCAGACGTGAAAGTGATGAACGTCAATAACGCCGTCAACCTGCTTTATATGTTCTACTAACTCGTTTATATCAAAGTCTTTTGGGGTTTTGATTAAAAAGATATCCATAATTTGAATTAAGTTTTTAATAGAGTTAACTATAACGAATAGAGCCACGATTATAGATAAAATAGGGTCTATAATATAAAAAGCAGTAAACTTAATAACGATTGCGCCGATTAAAACCACAAGCCAGCCTAAAACGTCCTCAAGCATATGAAGATTAACTGCCTTTTGGTTGATAGAGTGTCCACCGTGAGTAAAATAGGTTGCAACTAAATTTATCACCAAACCGATTATGGCGAATATAAGCATTCCAACGTGGTTAATGACGATCGGGTTTATAATCTTAAGTGTGGCGTTATATATGACGATTATCGAGCTGATAAGAAGAATTAAGGTCGTTATCAATCCACCTAAAACCGAAAATCTTGCATAGCCGTAAGTATATTTTTTGTTGGGTTTTTTATCGCTTAACCTTTCAAGAAAATAAGACGTGCCGATACTCGTTGCGTCGCCAAAATCGTGAATAGCGTCCGAAGTTATTGCCACGCTTCCCGTTAAAAAGCCACCCACAAGTTCAAATATTGAAAACAAAAAATTTAGTATAAACGCTATAAAAATTTTTCTTTTACTTTTCATTTTTTCCTCCGTTGACAAACAATATTAAATGTTGTATAATTAGTTTGTTATTGAACAATCTGTTCGATAATATTGTATCATAATTTTATAAAAAAGTTCGATACAATATAAAAGTGAAATTCGTTACTGAACAAAAGGACAAAAATGTATGGAGAAATAAAATGGACAGAAGGCAGAGAAAGACGAGAGAAGCGATTTTTAACGCATTTATATTATTGTTATCAAAGAAAAATTACAATAATATAACGGTTGGGGAAATAATAGAAATAGCCGATATTGGTAGGGCGACTTTTTATGCGCATTTTGAAACCAAGGACTTTTTGTTAAAAGACCTTTTAAGAGAACTTTTTTCGCATATTTTTAATTCGGAAAGTCAAGAAGATAAAAAAGAGCACAACATTTTTAATTGTGATATTCACGATTCGGTTTTTTTGCATTTGTTTAAGCACGTTAAGAAAAATGACAACAATATTTTAAAACTATTGTCTTCTAAAAACAACGAGTTATTTTTAGAATATTTTAAGAGTGAAACTAAAGGTTTGATTATGAGGCATCTTGCTGATTTTAAGGATAAAAAACCACAAAATATACCTGAAGATTTTTGGATAAATCACCTGACATCTACTTTCATTGAAACTTTGCGTTGGTGGATATCAAACAAACTGAAAGAAACCCCAGAAACCATCAACGAGTATTTTTTATTATTGGTATAGTTTAGAAAAGATAATTAGTTAATATTAAGTTAATGTTTGGATAGTATATTTTATGCAATCTATTTAGCCTAAAGGGGAGTAATATGAAAAAATTTGTTATCGTTACAGATTCTTGCAGTGATCTTGAAAAAGAATTAAGAGAAAGATATGACATTGATTATATACCTATGATTTTTAGGTGTGAAGGAAAGGAATATTTAGCTGATTTAGATTGGCAAGAATTAAACGTTGTTGACTTTTATGAAATGATAAGGAAGGGAAAGATTTTTAAAACTGCTCAAATTATTGCAAGTAGATATAAGGAAGTTTTTGAAAAATACATTCAGAGCGGATACGACGTTTTGTCAATTTCTTGTTCATCAGCACTTTCAAATTCAATTAATGAAAGTATAAAGGCTGCAAGTGAGCTTAAAGAAAAATATCCTGATAGTAAAATTTACTGTATAGACAGTCTAAACGCTTGTTACGGCTTGGGACTTTTGTGTATAACAGCATCTGAACTTCGCAAAGAAGGCAAGGATATTGATACTGTTAGAGATTTTGTTGAACAAAACAAGTTGAAAATGAATCAAGAATGCACTGTCGATAAGTTAACTTATCTTAAAAACGCAGGCAGAGTTAGTGCAACAAGTGCCTTTTTCGGTGGGCTTTTAAGCGTTAAGCCTATTATTATTTCAGATGCAAAAGGCAATAATAATGCAGTTGAAAAGGTTAAGGGAAGAAAAACTTCAATTATGCGTATAGCAGAACGCGTTGCTATGGAATATGAAAAAACTCCTTATCAAAAAATATATTTTGCGCACGCTGATTGTATAGAAGACCTTGAAGAATTAAAGAAAGCAGTTTTATCAAAGATTGACGTTAGTGACGTGGAAATTCATACAGGATACGTTGGACCAATTATTGGCGCATCGGCAGGTCCTGGAACGCTGGCTGTTTATTTCTTTGGAAAAGAAGTTACGGTGGGAGCATAATTAGGATAAAGGTGAAATATGGCAAAGAAAAAATTGGTAAAAAAAGGCAAATGGTGGTTTCGTGGTATTAAAAGGCTTATGACTATGCGTTATAAAGCTCCACAATTTATTTTTCTTGAGGGAAAAGAATTTGAAAACGGGTCTTTGATTTTAAGCAATCATGAAGGCACGGATGCGCCTATGTCATTGGAAATGTATTTAGATAAACCTATGCGTATGTGGGGTGCGCATGAAATGAACTCGGGACTTATAAAGATGTATAAATATCAAAGCCGTGTGTATTATCATGAAAAAAAGCATTGGAATTTGCATTTGGCAAGATTGTTTTGCTTAATTGCAAGTCCACTTACCAATCTTTTTTATAAGGGGTTCAACTTGATTTCAACTTATAGAGATACTCGCTTTATAAAAACGATGAGAGAGAGTTTAGAGGCCGTTAAAAACGGGGAAAGCATAGTTATTTATCCCGAAGATTCTGCAAAGGGATATCTAGCGCAACTTGAAGGATTTTTCTCTGGATTTGCCGTGTTCGCTGAACACGCGTTAAAAAAGGGAATCGACTTGCCGATAGTCGTTTCTTACTTTAGAAAAAAAGAAAAAGTTTTTGTTTTTGATAGGACACAAAAATATTCTTCGCTTCTAAATAAATATGGCACAAAGGAGAAAGTAATAGAATATCTCTTAAATAGATGCAACGAACTCGGTGTTATGGATTTAAGCGCATATGCACAAGAAAAACAGGTCGCTTAAAGAAAAATTAATTAAAGAATTAAAGTAGAAATATTTTAATTCTTTTTTTATGGTGAAACTTGAAGAATAGACAATAATTTTGGCAAAAAAACTTATTATTTTAAAAATAAGTCTTGACAAGCGCAGACTTTATATATATAATAGTAAAAATATAAATATACTATATATAAAAGGAGGTAGAATTATGGATTTTATTCAAAGATTTTTATCAGGAGTGTTCACTGGTGATTTTGCTATAGCTGAGCAAATCATAAGGCTCATTCTTGCACTAGCTTTGGGTTTTGCTATAGGTTTTGAAAGAAAGATGAGATTTAAAGAAGCAGGTCCAAGAACGCACACAATCGTTTGTATCGGTTCGTGTTTATTCACCTTGCTTTCAATTTATGCGTTTCCAAAATCTGACCCAGCCAGAATTGCCGCGCAAATAGTTCCAGGTATCGGTTTTATCGGTGCTGGTATGATTTTTTATCATAAAGAGACTGTTCACGGCTTAACCACGGCTGCAGGCATGTGGGCAACCGCAGCAATAGGTATGGCAATGGGTGCTGGTTGGTACGTTATATCTATTCTTGCAACCGTTTTAATCATACTTATTCAATGCATCATGCATATGAACTTTAAGGTTTTTCACGCACATCATTTTGTAAAAGTTAACGTTGTGTACAAAGATAATGATGGTAGTGAAGGTGAAAAAATAAGAGATTTTTTCGGTGTAAATCGTTTCACCAAAATTAGCACGAAAAAAGATGGCGATGATATAATTTATAGTGTTGTTATAAGCACAGATAAGGTTGTAAGTGCTTCGGATATACATAGAATTATAAATGAAAACAAAAACATTGTTTCAATTGCACGTCAAGATGACGATTTTTAAGAGGCTTTAAATGACAAAAGATATATTTGGAAAGACCATAAATTTGGCGAAAAAGAAACTCTATTTATTTGATATGGACGGAACTATTTACTTGGGTAATAGGCTTTTTGAAGGTGTTGATGAGTTCCTTAAAAGAATAGAAAATAATGGTGGAAAGTTTGTTTTTATAACTAATAATTCCTCTCGTTCAGTGCTTGATTACGTAAAAAAATTACATAATTTGGGGCTCAAATACGTTACAGAAGAGAACTTTTTCACATCAACTCAAGCATCTAAAATGTTGTTTCGTGAAAAGTTTGGGGACAGTTTGATTTATGCTCAAGGCACAAGGTCTTTTATTCAAGAGCTTGTTGATAGTGGGCTTAACATAACTCAAGAATTTGATGAAAGTGCTGTTGCCGTTTTGGTTGGGTTTGACCCAGAGATTACGGGAGATAAATTGTGGAATACTTGCAAGTTATTAACTAAAAAGGATATCCCTTATTATGCGACCAATCCCGATTGGGTTTGCCCAGTTGAGTTTGGATATATTCCAGACTGTGGCTCAATGTGTTTTAGTATAGAAAAAGCCACAGGGAAGACGCCTATATTTATAGGAAAACCACAGCCACAAATGATTTATTCTGCAATGGAAAAGTTCGGGGCAACAAAAGATCAAACCATTGTATTTGGTGATAGAATTTATACCGATATTCGTTCTGGATATAATGCCGGTGTGGATACTGTGTTAGTTTTAAGTGGTGAAGCCACTATGGAAGATTATAATGAAAGCGATATAAAACCAACTTTCGTTATAAACCACATTAAAGAATTAAAATAAAAAACAAGTCAAAAAGATAGCGACGTTGCGTTGCTATCTTTTTATATAAAAACTTGACTTAATACTACGTTAGTGTTAAAATTAAATTAACAAAGTAAAAGAGGCGAGAAATGGTCAATATTTTAATTGTTGATGATGATAAAAACATAAGAAAATTGATGCAAGTTGTACTAGAAAGACAGGGGTTTAAGGTATATTCTGCAAGTGATGGCGTTGAGGCGTTAAAAGTTATTGATGAAGTTAAAATAAATCTCGCCATTGTCGATATTATGATGCCAAATATGGACGGATACGAGTTTACTAGAACGTTACGTGATGGGAATGAAGAGCTGTCCGTTTTAATGCTTTCTGCCAAGCAACTTCCTGAAGATAGAAAGAAAGGTTTTCTTGCAGGTATAGATGATTATATGACCAAACCTGTAGATATTGAAGAATTGGTTTTGCACGTAAAAGCACTTCTTCGTCGAGCAAAAATTAACGATGAGAAGAAAATCGTGATGGGTGACGTCGTAATCGATAGTGAAAAAATGACGGTTACTAAAAATGGGAAAAGTCAAGAACTTCCACAAAAGGAATTTTTACTATTGTATAAACTCTTATCTTATCCAGATAAAATCTTTACGAGAATACAAATTATGGATGAGATTTGGGGTATGGATTGTGATACCGGTTGGGAGACTGTAACCGTTCATATTTCAAGGCTTAGAAAACGTTTTGAAAACTTCGAAGAATTTGAAATTCAGTCTATTAGAGGACTTGGATATAAGGCGGTTAAAAAGAAATGAAATTGAATATTTTTAACAAATCGTCAACTACGAGCGCTGATAAAAAACGTCGTAAAAAGATACAGTCAATGTTCACTTCAGCGGTGTTTTTCGTGCTTTTAGTCACTTATTTAGTGGTTATGGCAACTATGTACATATTGGTTGCCGTAGGCGTTATTCATATTGATAGCATCAGGATTCCAGAATGGCTTTGGATATTAATATTCTCCATTTCAAGCCTAGCAATAGGCACGATTTTATCTATTTTAGTGAGTAAATTTGTGCTCAGCGCAGTTAACACCGTTGCCGAAGGAATGACCGAACTGTCAAGGGGTAATTTTGACGTTAAGATAGACCTTGGTAAAAACGAAGAATCAAAACAAGTTGCAAACGCGTTTAACAACCTTGCTAAGGAATTAAAAGGCATACAAATGTTGCGTTCTAACTTTGTGAACGAATATGCACACGAATTCAAAACGCCTATAGCCTCTATCAAGGGATTTGCAGAACTCTTAAAGCAAGAAGATTTAACCGACGAGCAACGAAAAGAGTATTTGGATATAGTAATAGAAGAGGCGAATAGACTAACCACACTTTCTTCAAATTCCTTAAACTTATCGAGAATAGAAAATCAAAAGATTTTAACTGACGTAACAATTTTCAATCTTTCAGAGCAGATAAGAAATAGCATTTTACTTATAGAAAGAAAATGGCAGGAAAAGAATATTGACTTGCAAATTTCCTTAGAAGAACTTGATATTTCTGCAAATGAAGAAATGTTAAAACAAGTGTGGATAAACCTTTTGGATAATGCCGTTAAGTTTTCTTATAACGGCGGAACTATTAGCGTCAGTTTAAATAAGACCGAAAAGGACGTTCTTTTCAAGATATCAAATGGTGGAGAGCCGATTAAAGAACAAGATTACGATAGAATTTTTGAAAAGTTTTATAGGGCAGGACAAATAAGCACGGACGGACACGGTGTTGGACTTTCCATCGTTAAAAAGATTGTGGAGTTGCATAATGGAACAATTAGTGTCGCTAGTTGTGACGATTTAACCGAATTTACCATCACTTTGCCTATAAACCATTAAGAAATTTGCTATTTATTTATAATTTTCTTATTATAAATAATTGCTATTAAAAATTAATTGTGATAGAATTAAGTCAAGCAAGGAAAAACTTGGCTTTATAAGGAGAAAAATAAAATGTCAAAAGGATTAAAAGTAGGTTACGCTAAGGCGAATATCAACCCACCAATGGGTATTCATATTACGGGATATTTTAAAGTTCGTAAAGCAGAGGGGATTTTAGATGACTTAGAAACGGTTGCTATTGCATTAAATCACGGCGAAAAGACTATGGTTATGATAACCGTTGATAACTGTGGCATAGGCAAGCCTCAATTTAAAAGATTTAGAGAAACGCTATCTGAAAAACTTTCTCTTCCAATAGAAGCCATTTTACTTCACTCAACACACACTCATACAAGCCCTGCATTAAGGGCAGTAGCAGGCGCTACTGAAGAAGAAAGCAAACTTATTGAAAACTATATTTCTTTTGTTGAGCAAAGACTTGTAGACGTATCAAAATTTGCAATCGCTGACCTAAAAGATGCAAAAATGGGCTATGGCATAGGTAATGCGCCAAATATCGCCTTTATCCGTCGCTATCGTATGAAAGACGGCTCGGTTAGAACAAACCCAGGTGTTCTTAACCCTGATATAGTCGAACCTATCGGCAAGGTTGATGAAAGAGTATCAGTTCTTCGTTTTGATAGAGAAGGTGCAACGAGCGTTGTTCTCGTTAACTTTGCAAACCACCCAGACACAGTTGGTGGCAACCTTATTTCAGGGGACTGGCCAAGTTTGACTCGTCGCTTTGTAGAAAAGTCACTTGATAACACAAGTTGTATTTTCTTCAACGGCGCTGAGGGTGACGTAAATCACGTTAACGTTCATCCAAACAAGGGAGATTTTAACGATATGTTTAACGACTTTGACGGATGTTCTCGTGGATATGGTCACACAAAATATATGGCAAGAGTCGTAACGGGTGGCGTTTTGCAAGCATATGATAAGGTTAATTACGTTGACGTTGATAATATCAATTACCTTCAAAAAATCGTTGATATTCCAGCAAACGTTCCAGACCCAGAAGATATGCCACTTGCTCACAAATATAACGACTTACATAATGCGGGTAGAGACGATTTGATTCCATTTGAGGCAATGATGTTGACGACAGTTGTTGCTGACGCTGCGAGAAAGGTAAGATTAGAGCACGGCCCAGAAAGTTTCCCATTCTTGCTTACGGGTATGTCTATTGGCAACGTTGCTATTATCGGTATTCCAGGCGAACCTTTTAACGCAATCGGCAGAGCATTAAAAGAAACTGAGGGTTGGGACTTGGTTATTCCTTTCTGCTATACCAACAGCGCTGAAGGTTATTTCCCAATGCAAGACTCTTATGATGAAGGTGGTTACGAAGCAAGGACCTCAAACTTTAAGGCAGGCGTTGGAGAAAAGATTATCGCTTACGGACAAGATTTATTAAAAGATTTAAAATAAATGAAAGTTGATTAGGAGAAAAATTATGAAAACAGGATTACAAGCAGGTTTTGCAAGAGTAAACGTTAACCCACCTTTAGGTATTGATATTAACGGATATTGGGTTAGAAGAACTGCAGAAGGTTTTTTAGATGATTTAGAAGTAAACGCTTTAGCATTAAAAAACGGAGATAAAACCGTTTTACTTATTGCCGTTGATAACGTTGGTATCGCACAAATTTTTTATGATGATTTTAGAAAGTCTATCAGTGAAAAAACAGGTTTGCCAATAGAAGCAGTTTTCTTACACTGCACACATACTCACACGGGTCCATCTACTTCACCTGCAGTTGATAGATATCCAGAAGAGTTTCAAGCACGAGCAAAAAAACTTTCAGAAGATTATACAGCCTTCTTACTCGTTAGATGTATGGACGTTGCAGTAATGGCTATCGCAGACTTAAAGCCAGCAAAAATGGGCTATGGTGTTGGTCTTGCTCCAAACATTGCTTTCGTTCGCCGTTATCGTATGAAAGATGGTTCTGTTAAAACAAACCCAGGCGTTCTTAACCCTGATATAGTTGAACCAATCGGCAAGGTTGATGAAAGAGTATCAGTTCTTCGTTTTGATAGAGAAGGTGCAGAAACTATCGTGTTAACCAATATGGGCAACCACCCAGATACAGTTGGTGGCAACCTTATTTCAGGCGACTGGCCAACATTAACTCGTCATTTTGTAGAAAAGTCTCTGGATAATACTAAGTGTATTTTCTTTAACGGCACACAAGGTGACGTAAACCACGTTAACGTTCATCCAACAAAGGGTGATTTTAATGGTATGTTTAACGACTTTGACGGATGCTCACGTGGTTATGAACACACCAAGTATATGGCAAGAGTTGTAACGGGTGGCGTTTTACAAGCGTTTGACAAGGTTAATTACGTTGATAATGACGAAATTAAATATATGCAAAAAATAGTTGAAATTCCAGCAAACAAGACGGAAAACGATGATGTTGAACTTGCTGAAAAGTATTTGAAATTGCATAGAGAAGGCAAAGACGAAGAAATTCCATTTAAGGCAATGATGTTAACTACCGTACTTGCAGAATCTGCAAGAATTGTTAGAATGCAAACTGCACCAGATAATTACCCATTCTTACTTTCAGCAATTTCTATCGGCAACGTTGCACTTATCGGTCTTCCAGGTGAACCATTTAACGCAATCGGCAGGGCAATTAAAGAAACTGAAGGCTATGATTTAGTTATTCCTTGCTGTATCGTAAATGGTTATAGGGGTTATTTCCCAATGCAAGACTCTTATGATGAAGGTGGCTATGAAGCAAGAAGTTCTTCTTTCAAGGCGGGCGTTGGCGAAAAGTTAATTACTTATGCTCAAGAATTATTAAAGGAAATGAAATAGAAATTACAAAATTAGGTGATTATAATGAAAACAGGTTTACAAGCAGGTTTTGCAAGAGTTAATATCACCCCACCATTAGGTATTGATATTAACGGATATTTTATCAAAAGAAATGCTGAAGGCATTTTAGATGATTTACAAGCAAATGCATTGGCATTAAAGAACGGAGACAAGGCTGTTTTATTAATTGCACTTGACAATCTTGGCACGGACGTTAACTATCTTGAAATTAGACAAGAAATAGAAAAGAGAACGGGAGTTCCTGTGGATGCAATATTCATGCATTGCACGCACACTCACACCGGACCAGCATCAGTTGTTAAAGGGCCTGATACAGAAGAAGGCAAGAAAATTGAAAAACTATCGTCTGACTATAGAAATTTCTTATTTTTAAGATGCGTTGACCTTGCTACAATGGCTATCGCAGACTTAAAGCCTGCAAAGATGGGCTATGGCATAGGTAATGCACCAAATATTGCTTTTATCCGTCGCTATCGTATGAAAGACGGTTCTGTTAAGACCAATCCAGGCGTTCTTAATCCTGATATAGTTGAACCTATTGGTCAAGTTGATGAAAAGGTTTCTGTGGTTAGATTTGATAGAGAAGGTGCAGAAACTATCGTATTAACCAATATGGCTAATCACCCAGATACAGTGGGTGGAAACCTTATTTCAGGGGACTGGCCAGCATTGACACGTCATTACGTTGAAAAGATACTTGATAACACCAAATGTATTTTCTTTAACGGCACGCAAGGTGACGTAAATCACGTTAACGTTCATCCAACAAAGGGCGACTTTAACGGAATGTTTAATGATTTTGACGGCTGTTCTCGTGGATACGAACACACCAAGTATATGGCAAGAGTAGTTACGGCTGGCGTTTTACAAGCATTTGATAAAGTTAACTACGTTGATGATGATGAAATTAGATTTATGCAAAAAACTTATCAAATTCCATCAAACATGCCAGACCCAAAAGATTTGCCACTTGCTGAAAAGTATGCTAAATTACATAAAGAAGGCAGAGATGATGAAATCCCTTATAAAGCGATGATGCTAACTACCGTTGTTGCTGAGGCAAATAGAATGGTAAGGCTAAAAGACGGCCCAGAATTTTTCCCATTCTTGCTTTCTGCAGTTTCTATCGGTAACGTTGCACTTATCGGTATCCCTGGTGAACCATTTAACGCAATCGGCAGAGAATTAAAGAAGTCTGAAGGTTACGATTTGGTTATTCCTTGCTGTATAGTAAACGGATATATAGGTTATTTCCCAATGCAAGACTCTTATGATGAAGGTGGCTATGAAGCAAGAAGTTCAAACTTTAAGGCAGGAGTTGGCGAAAAGATTGTTAAATACGGTTTAGAATTACTTTCTCAATTAAAAAATAATTAAAATTTATCGAATTTTAAGCAAGGAAGAAAAGGTCTTCCTTGCTTTTTGATGGGAGTTTATAGGAGAGTTATATGGAAATTCTTTTAAGTTTATCAATTGCTCTATTTGCAGGGCTTATGCTTTCACGTCTTGCAAAATTAGTGCAATTACCTGCAGTTACTGCTTATTTAGTGGCAGGTATTTTAATAGGACCTTTCTGCTTGGGCAGATTAGGCGTCGGTGGTATAGGTTTTTCAAACAGTTTATTAGAAGATATGGGTTTAATATCCGACGTTGCTTTGGGCTTCATCGCGTTCGCTATCGGTAACGAGTTTAGGCTTTCTCAATTAAAAACTATAGGTAAGCAAGCAACTATAATCGGTATATTTCAAGCAGTGTTTACAACTATTATAGTTGACGTGGTGCTTATTTGTATTCACTTAATTATTCCAAAGCAATTCCCACTTCCTGCAGCAATTATAATGGGTGCTATCGCTGCGGCAACAGCACCTGCAGCAACTTTAATGGTAGTGCGTCAATACAAGGCTAAAGGTCCTGTAACAAGCGTTTTACTTCCTGTAGTTGCCCTTGACGACGCTGTGGGTTTGGTTTTGTTTTCGCTTTCATTTGGGGTGGCGTCTGCCTTAAATAGTGGACATCTAAACGTTATTTCTATCGTAGTTGAACCTATAATTGAAATTATCGCATCGTTAGGTTTGGGTGCGCTTGTTGGCTTTATCTTTACTTATTTTGAAAGGTTCTTCCACTCGCGTTCAAAAAGACTTTCAATGTCTGTTGCCTTCGTTTTCGTAACAATAGCAATAACTATGATTGACAATTTCTATATTGGTGGTGTTCATATTAAATTTTCATCACTCTTAACTTGTATGATGCTCGGCACGGTTTTCTGTAACACTTGTGATTTTTCCGAACAACTTATGGATAGGCTTGATAGATGGACTGCACCAATACTTATTTTGTTCTTCGTTATAAGTGGTGCAGAACTTAACTTAAGTGTTTTAGGAAATATAACCATAGTATTAATTGGTTTAACCTATATTATTTCTCGTTGCTTAGGTAAATATTTTGGTGCAAACTTAAGCGCAAAAATGGCAAAGAGCGGAAATACTATCAAAAAATATTTGGGTATAACTCTTTTCCCACAAGCAGGCGTTGCACTCGGTATGGCAATAACGGTAGGCAAAGTTATGGGTGGCGTTATAGGAACACTCGTTGCAGATTTAACTATTTTCTCAGTTTTGATATATGAACTTGTAGGTCCATTACTAACTAAGATGGCGCTCACTAAAGCTGGCGAAATTGATCCAGAAGGAAAGGTAAGCGAAAGAAATATCGCAAATCAACTCCCTGTCCAGTCACAACAAAATTCAGAAGATAGTACTATAAAGTAGTTTAAAGTTAACTAAAAACAAGTTCTCGTCATATTATAAGGCGAGAACTTTTTTAATGCAAAATTTTTAGAAACTATTTATTTTTTAGTCTTGTTATGTTATAATCAAAGTGTAGGTAAGTTATGACAAAAACAATTAATATCTATTTACAATCACGCATAAAAGAAGAAAATGCGTTTAATATCATCAAAAGTCACTCGTCAAATAAAAGGGAAAAGTCAAAGATTAAAAAGCATGAAATCTTGTCTTTATCACGTTTTGTCGATGGGCTTGTCAAATATGGTGTTTCCATAAATATGATGGACGGGTTTTTTTATGGCTATGAGATCGCGCAAATAGGTAAAGAGTTTGACCTGTTAAAATTATCGACTAATCAGTGTTTAAATATAGAATTTAAGAGTCAGCACGTTAGCGAAAGACAGATTATAAAACAACTTATCAGAAATCAATATTATCTTGCGCATTTAGGTAAAGAAATTGTATCCTATACAGTTGTAACCGATACTTTAACTTGTTATAAATTGTGTGATAGATATGGCTTAGAAAAAGTGCAATTTAAAGAAATTGCAAGCGTTATTAAAAGTTTTCAGCACGATAAAGGGGTAAAGATAGATAAATTGTTTAAAGCAAGCAATTTTTTGGTTTCACCACTTCTTAATCCTGAAAAATTTATAAAGGGTGAATACTTTTTAACCCAAGCCCAAGAGCAAGTTAAAAAGAAAATTCTATCAAGCATAATTAATAAGAAACTCACTAGATATTATAGCATTGTAGGACATTCCGGCACGGGTAAAACCTTGCTTGTTTATGATTTGGCAAAGACACTTGCTAAAAAGGGAAACGTAACTATTTTACATTGTGGAAATATTTGTAAGGGACAAGAGTTTTTGTCTCAAAAAATAGAAAATCTTCAAATTTTCAAGCCCAGTGCTATTGAAGATGTTTTTGGCAACTTAGAGAACTCTAATTTTATTTTGGTCGATGAAGCACATAGGATTAGTCCAAAGTATTTTAAAAAATTATGTGCTATTGTTGAGAAAAATAATTTGATTGCACTTTTTTCTTCCGATCCAGAGCAGATACTTTCTTATACTGAAGTTGAAAATGATATTTTCTCAAAGATAAACGCTCTTAACCATATTGAAACGTGCGTTCTTTCGGATAGAATACGCACAAATAGAGAATTATTCTCTTTTACATCGGCTGTAATGGATTTAAAAAAGAAAGTTCGTAAAATGGTTAATATGGGTACCATTTCTTTATGTTTTGCTAACGATATATATGAAGCAAAACAAATTTTGGACTATTTTAAGGATAAAAATTACGCTTTTATAAATTATTTAAATTTGTATGAAAATTTGGGGGGCTATGACGTAAGTCAGGTGATAGGTCAGGATTTTGACAATGTAATAATGTTGATGGATAATACTTTTTATTATGATCAAAAAGGCAAGTTGCAATCATGCCCAAATTTTGATTCAGAGTATATTCATAGTCAACTTTTTTATCAAGGCATAACAAGAGCAAAGGAAAAACTTGCCTTAATTGTTGTAGAAAATAAAGATTTGTTTAACAAGCTAAGTCAGATTTTATCGATAAAATAAGTAAAGATATTTTTTTAGAAGTTTGTTTTATATAAAACTTATTTTATACATAAAATCACTTGAAAAATTTTAGATAAAATGATAATATGGTTAAGGTATTTATATGAGTTTTTTATAAATCCTACACAAACTTTATTATGCTTCCATAGTTAAATGGATAAGTCGGGATAAACCCGACGGCGTTCGCAGTAAAACTGCTCGGCTCAACAGTTCCTTGTTCTATCCATTTAACACAATGTTTATTATAATCCATTTTGGTTCCTTAGTTAAATGGATATAACAAGCCCCTCCTAAGGGCTAGTTGTGGGTTCGATTCCCGCAGGGACTACCAAAAAGCAGCCATTTTTAATTAAATGGCTGCTTTTTATTGTATAAACAATAAACCCCCAGATAGTCTGGGGGTCTAGTAAAGGTTTACCGTTGAGCAAAATCCTCCGTTTGTGTATAATAAAAGTTGCGACCTGCCAGTTGCAACCAATAAAACA